>SXXK01000091.1 GCA_005791255.1 Planctomyces sp. | reverse complement strand
GGCAGGTCCTGAAGAGTGTTCTGGTGGACGAGTATCGCAGACTGCATCGAGATCGTCGCGATATTCGCCGTGAGCAGCAGTTACTGGAATCCGGGGTGGATGCATCGGCCGCGGGTCTGCAGGCATGTCTGGCCGCCGATCAGACTTCCCCCAGTCTGGCAGCGGTGCGCAATGAGCGATTACTGTTGCTGGCAGATGCTCTGGTGCAGCTGCCGACTGAGCAGCGTGAGGTTGTTGTGCAGCGATATCTGGAGGGCCGCAGTGTGGCCTCCATTGCGGATTCCCTGGGGCGGACGGTCCCCGCAGTCGCAGGCCTGCTCAGACGTGGTCTTGAGCAGCTGCGATCACTGCTTCCTGAGTTTGGCGGGCAGTTCTGATTTCAAGTCCTCGGGAGAGAGCGGAGGTTGTCATGTCCGGTGAAGATTCCACGAATGTTTCCGAGCTTGATCGGCTGCTGGCCGACTGCCTTGAGCGAATTGACCTTGGAGAGAGGCTGGATCCCGAAGCTTTGATTGGGCAGTATCCGCAGCATGCCGCGGGCTTGCGGGCATTCTTCCTCGGTAACGCTCAGCTTGAGCAGGTGCGGCAGACCGGCAGCACGGGCCCGCGGGCTGCGCAGGCGCATTCCGTCGGGGAGTACGTATCCGGTGACGAGATTCAGGGGCGTTACCGCCTGCTGCAGCTGATTGGCGAGGGAGGCATGGGGGCAGTCTGGCTGGCTCAGCAGACGACTCCGGTGAAACGTCGAGTGGCGATCAAGCTGATTCGAGCGGGGATGGATTCGAAGCTGGTGCTGGCGCGATTTGACGCTGAGCGTCAGGCGCTGGCGATGATGGATCACCCAAACATTGCTCGAGTGTATGACGGAGGCATGACGGAGCGCGGTCGGCCATTTTTTGTGATGGAGTATCTGCGGGGCACTCCGCTGACGGACTACTGTGATCAGGCGAGGCTGTCGATCCGGGATCGCATGGACCTGTTCCTGCAGGTTTGTCGCGGCGTTCAGCATGCTCACTCCAGAGGAATTGTGCACCGGGACCTGAAGCCTTCGAATATCCTGGTGTGTCGTTACGATGGACGCCCGGTCACAAAGGTGATTGACTTCGGGCTTGCCAAGGCCTTGAACCACGACCTGACAGATCTGACGCTGCATACGGCGCATGGGGTCATGGTCGGTACACCGATCTACATGTCGCCCGAGCAGGCTGAGCTGAACAATCTGGACGTCGACACTCGCACGGACGTGTATTCTCTGGGAATCGTGCTGTATGAGCTGCTGACCGGCACGACACCGCTCGATCGGGAGCGACTGCAGCGTGCAGCTATGCAGGAGGTGCTGCGACTGATTCGGGAGGAAGACCCGATTCCACCCAGCACTCGTCTCAGCAGCAGTGACCGTCTGCCGCTGATTGCTGCTCAGCGTAATGTGGATCCGTCAGCACTGCGTCATTCCGTGACTGGCGATCTGGACTGGATTGTGATGAAGGCGATTGAGAAGGAGCGTGCTCGCAGATATGAAACTGTCAGTGTGCTGGCGGAGGACATTCAGCGTTTCCTGACGGATGATGTCGTGCAGGCCCGTCCCCCCGGCCTGTTTTACAGAATCAGCCGCATTGCACGTCGCCGGCGCACAGGGCTGCTGGTGGCCGCGACACTGGCAGCAGCCGTGCTGGGGACCAGTGTCGGACTGGGCTGGGGCTGGAAAAAATCAAGTCAGGCCAGCACTCAGATCCAGCAGTCGATCAGCGAGGTGCAGAAAGAGCGGGGCGAAAAACAGCGCGCTCAGGATGCGGCAGAGCAGCAGCGTCAGGTGGCCGATCAATTGCTTGCCGAGGGGATTTTGCGGAGTATCGGGCTGAGTGGTTTTGAGAATTCCGCGGGTGGCGACGTTTCCGAAGCGGAGACTGCGGCGCTGCGGGCGTGGGCAGCGCTGCCGGACGACAAACAGCGGATTCGGGTGCTGGAGACTGGTCTGTCTGACGCCACTACCGCCCGACAGCTGGCCACCCGCTCCATCAGCGTGCTGCGTGCCTGTGTGGGTTTCAGCACCGCTCGCAGGGCAAAAGTCCTGCAGGTGCTGGCTGAAAAACAGCGTGCAGCGGATTGTGCGGCTGAGATACGCGGGGCGTGCTGCCTGCTGACCGCCGCACTCGGCGGGACCGATCTGTCGGCCTCTGCAGATGTCTCTTCCCTGAAACTGCCGACCCATGAATTTGAAAAGAACGTCTGGAGAATACTGCCGGCGGTATCCGAGGCCGAACGCAATCGACTGCTGAGGTTTTTGCTGACACCCCGCACTGACGGTCAGTCGGCTGCGAAGAGTATGCTGAATGACGAACTTGAGATCCTGCTGGATGACGCCATCAAACCTTCCGCGGAAATGGTCTGGCAGCACATTCTGAAGGATCTGCAGGAGTCTGCAGCGAAGCTGATGCCGGACAGCCTTCCCGTCCCTGTCCCAAACTCAGAACTCATCAAACCGGTCGTGAAAACTCTGCCGGACAGCGCCGTCCCGCAGGCTGTCGAACAGCTCCTGAACCTGATTGAAAGTCGTCCGGCGGACGTATCGCGAGACTACGTCCGGATGCTTTTGGATCATGGCAACGACCTGCTGCTGATCGGGCGACTGTCCGACAGACACGTTGCTGTGACCGCGCAACGGCTGATGAGAGAGCTTGCCAGCGATGCTGACAGCGACAGAATTTCTGTTTGCCGACGCTACCTCGAGATCCTGCTGCCAAAATTGTCCGCCGAGGATAACACGGCAATTTGCAGACAACTGGTTACGATCCTGCCGCAGGCAATTGACTGGAGCCCGGGACACCGCTGGGAACTTGCCGGCTTGCTGGGATTCAGCGTTCGTCAGCTGCCCCCGGCAGCACTTGAAGCCACCGCAGCGTACGCAATGGCCATGGCAGAAATGAACGGGCAGGCGGCTGTGCTGGAAATGCTGGGCCCCGCACTCGCCCTCATGGCCCCCCTGCTGACGGAGGATCAGGTGACGCCGCTGTGGGACAGCATCATGCGGGCGATGCCCACGCTGGAGGCCGGCGAACAGTCTGACTGGTGGCAGGTGGTCATGGGCCATCCTATGGCCATGCTTTCAGGCAGGCTGGACACAGCCAGGGCTGCCACGGCAGCCGCCGACCTGCTGGCGCTGTCACATCACACTCAGCGGCCCATCGCAACAATGCCGGCCGTCATGACCGCTCTGAATGTGCTGGTTGAGCATCTGAATCCGACTCAGCTGGCCACCCTCAAATTCGAACTGACGATGCCCCTGCGACCTGAAGTCCGGGAACAGGATCCCGAACTGCAGCAGGCGGCACTTCAAAACAGTGCATCCATCGCATCACTGCTGGAGCGAACCTGGCGTCAGGCCGATCCCGCGGATGACGGCAGCTTCCTGCACCTGCTGCAGTCCGTCAGTTACAGAGACGAGAACTTCAGCCATGTCGCCGAGATACTGACGCCAACGCTCGATCTGGTACTCGCCAGAACCGACAAAGCGATGATCCCGGTCACTTTCAACCAGCTGATGACCTCGTTCAGGCAGGTCGACTGGACTGCGGGGCATGCGTCCAATATGGCAACAGCCGGATCGCAGTTGCTGCGAATGACTGTGCGGCACCTTGATGCGGCAGACCGCCCCGCAGCGTGGTCGGCACTGCTCGAGTTCTTCGCCACTCCGGGCGATCCCCACGCAATGCTGCAGCTCCGCGAGTACAACTTTTCAATACTCGTCGCACCGGCCCTGCGAGAATTGGCACTGCAGATTCCCGCGGAACAGTGCGAAGCCCATCTGCAGCAGCTCACCAGCATCCTGCACCTCGAAATACCGGACACAGTGCTGAGTAACCCCCAGCACTTCAGCGTGGCCATGTTTGTTGGTGTCTCTGATGCTCTTGCCTCGAAACTGACCGCTGAAGATGCTCGCAGGTTTATCACCTGGCTGAATCAGCAGTCCACCGGTGTGGCAGAGAATATCCGCAGCTTCGCGCTGCAGGCTGTCATTCCCCGCCTCGACAAACAACAGGCGGTCACAGTCTGGGACGAACTGTTTGCACAGATTGCAGTTTCGGGATCACCGGAAATTGGTGCCATCCCGTTCCGCGACCTCGCCCGCAATTTGACTCCGAACGAGGTGCAGGAACGCTGGCAGCTGACATTGCGGGAATTGCAGAAAACCAGCGACCCCGTTTTGACCGGACGGCTTTGCGGAATCCTGATGGTCATGGTTCCGCATGTTTCGGACGAGCTGAAGTCAGCAGCCGTGGATCCTCTGGGCCACGCACTGCAGGTCGCCAGTCAGCCACTGCAGCGATCGAGAACGCACTTCAACTCGCCGAGTGTCTATGATGACCGGGCGGTACTTCCTTTGAAAGTGCTGTCCGAACAACTGAACACAGAGGATCGCAGACGTCTCGCCGAATTCGGGCTCCGACTGATGCTGGAATTTGAGCCTCCGTATTCAAACACTCTGAAATACCAGTTCAACCTGGTACCCATCTCAAATGACCCACGCCAGATTGTCGACTTTCTGTGCCATCCGGCCGCATCCGGCGATATGCTCGATCAGTTGTTACGCAGGCTGGAGGAACTGGTCCTGCGCGACGGTCGCAGCCTGAACCCCCATGAAACTCACACGTCGGGGTTTTCCGAACAATACGGGATGGATCCTGACAGAGCAAAGATCGAAACGGTCGATGCGTGGGTCACCAGAGACCAGAAACTCGCTGATGGTGCTGATGAGTTTCCGAGGCCAATGATGCAGATGCCTCCGAGACGTCGTTTCATGACGATCCATGACGCAGCGGAGTGGCTGGAGCAGAACTGGCCGGATTTTGATCCTGATCAGATTGCAGCCAAAATGACCCGGGATCAGCAGCCTTCGCAGACACCACGGACTCCTGCTGCGACCTCCGAACTGTGAATTTCTGCTGCGTGTCACGCTGGTCTGAGGGCTCGTCTCTTACCGGCTGGGCTGCTTCGCCAGTGCGGCTCGTCGCAGAAATTTCCGGGTGACGGCCAGAATGATTCGTTCACCCAGGCGCGGGAACACATCGCGGAACAGAAACATTGGCCGCAGAGCCGGGAAGTTCAGAATGCGTTCAGGAGGAGCCGTCCGGATGGCAGATTCGACAGCCCTTGCGACACTGACGGCTGTGGTGCCACCCAGAAGTGGCGGAGTCCGTCGGCCGGTGGCTTTGACAATTTCGTCGTAGATGCCACCGTCCGTGGCAAAGCCCGGGCAGATTGCCGTCGAGAGAATTCCATGTTCAGACAATTCTCCGCGCAGCGACTGCGTGAAGGCAATCAGCCCGGCCTTTGTGGCACCATACACTGCGCCGTAGGCCGGACCATGCTTACCGGCTGTGGACGCCATGTTGATGATCCGTCCGAATCTTTGCGACTTCATTCCGGGAACGACCAGCCGAGTCAGCAGGATCGCTCCTGTGAGATTGGTGGCAATCGTCTGCTCAATTTCGGCCTCTGTCAGTGCATCAAATTCAGAGAAACACTCGATGCCCGCATTATTAATCAGCACATCAATGCGACCGAACTGAGCGAGTGCAGCAGCCACCAGTCGCTGCAGTTCGGCGGGCACGGCAACATCGGTGGGCACGGCCAGAACGGAGCAGCCGGTGGCCTGCAGTTCAGCGGCCGCAGCCTGCAGGCGCTGCGGTGATCGCGCGGCCAGAATGAGCCGCGGTTTCTGCGGCGCCAGTTGCCGACAAATCGCCAGCCCCAGCCCCGCGGATGCTCCGGTCACCAGAATTGTGAGTGGTTCTGATCCTGTCCCGGTGGTGCGCATTTCAACTTCCCTGACTGATGATTCGGCTGCCTGACCGGGCAGCATTCGCGGCGGCCCGGATGGTAGCAAAAAGAACCGGTTCTTTCGAACAACGATTGGGGACAGGATTTTGACTGCGTGAGACAGGCAGGCTGCCGGCAGCCACAAGCTCGCGCTGCAGGTTCTGCGGAATTCGGTATTTCCGGTGCCGGTGCGGCTTTCACTCTGGCAATCCTCCCGATCGCTTCGCAGAATATCCGTATGTCTCCATGCGTGCAGAAAATTATCGTGCTCACTGGCAGCGATTCCCCGCGGATTCAGGCCGGCTGGGTCGACTTGCGCCGTCGGCTGCTGGATGTTCCGAACCTGGAAATTGTCGGTGTGTTCTCGGCATCAGACGCGATCCCGGCACATCTGCAGGCAGATCTGGTCGTGGTGCTGGGCGGTGACGGCAGTATTCTCCGTGGCAGTCGCCAACTGGGCCTCAGGAATACTCCGCTGCTGGGTGTCAATCTGGGAAAGCTTGGGTTCCTTGCTGATCTCAGCCCGGACGAATTCATGACGGGTCTGCCACTGCTGCAGCGCGGTGACTATTCGATCGCTTCTCATCTGATGTTTCAGTGTCGCTGCCGTGCGGTTGATGGCAGCGAACAAACCTTCACGGGGCTCAACGAGTTGCTGATCACTTCGGGCGGTACGCTCCGGATGCTGGACATCAGTCTGCGGATCGACAGTGAATACGTTACCACCTTCAGCTGCGACGGTCTGCTCATCAGTACTCCGGTCGGTTCCACGGCGCACAATCTGTCCGCCGGTGGTCCGATCCTGCGACAGGATCTGGACGTCTTCGCCATTACTCCAATCTGCCCGCATACACTCAGCGTCCGTCCCCTTGTGGATGCCGCGTCTCGCACCTATCACGTCTCTGTCAATAATGCTCCGGATGGTGCCATCGCTGTCATTGACGGACAGATCACGGTACCGATGCAGGGCCGCGATCAGATCACCATGAGCCGTTCAGATCAGACCCTGCTGCTGGCGCGGCTGCCTGATCACAGTTACTACAGTACTCTGCATCGCAAACTGGGCTGGCAGGGCCAGCTTGAATACCGCCGATAACTGCATTCACACGGTCACGGATCACACAGCGTCAGATCGCACGGTCATTTTCCGATGCAGAAATGACTGAAGATGTGATCCAGCACATCGTCAGTATAGACCTCGCCCAGTACCGTCTGCAGGGCGCGCAGTGCCTGCCGCAGTTCCAGTGAGACCAGTTCATCGCCGGCGGCGGTGGCGGCAGCCATCCGCGCCTGCTGCAGCGACTGCAGGGCTGTCTTCAGACTGTCGCGGCAACGCACGGCGGATGATCCCAGCAGTTCGGACCTGGCTGCTCCGCGATTCCCCAGCAGCTCTTCCATGCGCTGCTGCAACTGTTCCAGACCGGCCCCGGTTCGGCAGCTGATCTGCAGCGCGGGGTCCGGTGTGTTTGCCAGGTCCGACCGAGTCACGACCACCAGAACTGCGGCGAGTGTTCCGGAGAGCGAGTCAAACAGCTGCTGTTCCTGTGATCGCTGAGCGGGCGACAAATCGGCAGCACGGCACCATACGACCAGGTCGGCAGCCTGCAGTTGTTCCAGTCGCTGCTGCTGTGCCTGCTGACCGATGCCATCATCACCATCTTCACAGCCTGCCGTATCGATGAGCTCCAGCGACATTCCTGCGAGCATCAGCACGGCGCTGACGAAGTCGCGAGTGGTCCCGGCCTGATCTGACACGATCGCGCGATTTTCTTCGAGCAGTCGGTTGAACAGAGTACTTTTTCCGGCGTTTGGCAGCCCGGCCAGCACGACTCGGCGACGCCGACCGGCTGGCAGACGACTGCCGGCATCTGCCAGCAGGGCCGAGATCAGATTGACAGCTGCGGTGGTGCGTCGTTCGATCTCTTCCCGACTGACAAATTCGATATCCTCTTCGACAAAATCGAGCCCGGCTTCGAGGTCACCGATCAGGGCAATCAGGTCGGTGCGCAGTTGTCTCAGACGCCCCGTCAGGCCACCTCCCAACTGCCCCAGTGCCCGCAGCAGTTCATCATGGTCGGCAGCCTGGATCACTTCGTGCACGGCTTCCGCCTGCAGCAGATCCATGCGACCGGCAAGAAACGCGCGCATCGTGAATTCGCCGCGGTGCGCCAGTCGCGCCCCGGCAGCACACAAATCCTCCAGCACACATTCCAGAATCGGTTCGCAGCCGATGAGGTGCAGCTCCGCCAGCAGTTGTCCCGTGTAACTGCGGCAACCGGGCCAGTACAGCAGGTCACAGGGTACCGTTACCGAAAAAGCTGACAACCGCAGAGCTCCCGGCCAGCGACGAGCGGTCCGGCTGGCCTGCCAGTCCCCGGCGGTGCAGACGGACGCCACGATTTGCGGAGTCTGAGGGCCGCTGATCCGCACAATCGCCCGCGCGGATGCCCCCGGCGGCGAAGCGATGGCCACAATTGTGTCTTCCGGGTCCGAACGCATCAAAAACCTGTCGCAGAAACGCTGCTTCCTCGTTTTCATCGAATCCGCGAGTATTCTAGCAATGATTTCGCCACCAGCCATCAGCAGTCCTGCCACCTTTTCCGGCATTGCCTGGTCCGCAGCCTTCCAGCGGTCTATGATCTGCCCGGACGAAGCCTGCTGGCGCCTGCCCCACAGAACTTCAATTACCAGCCGAACACCAAACACTGAAAACCGAAAACACATATCCGGAGTGATTTGATGTCGGTGATTGAGACCAGCGGTCTGACGATGTCATATGGAGCCCGACGCGGGATTCAGGATGTCTCGTTGCAGATTGAGGCGGGTGAGATTTTTGGATTTCTGGGACCAAACGGGGCCGGGAAGTCCACGACAATTCGCATTCTGATGGGGTTACTGCGAGCTTCTGCGGGGCGGGCCTGCATTTTCGGGATGGACTGCTGGAAGTCTGGTGCCCTGATTCGCCGGGACGTGGGCTACGTGGCCGGCGATGTGCGACTGTACCCGTGGCTGACCCTGAATCGGGGACTAAAAATTCTGTCGCAGATCCATGGTCGGTCTCTGCAGTCTGAGGGCCGGCAGCTGGCGGAGCGGTTTCGGCTGGAGCCTGACCTGTCAGTGCGAAAAATGTCGCGTGGAAACCGCCAGAAGGTGGCACTTGTCCTGGCTTTGGCGACTCGACCGTGGCTGCTGATTCTGGATGAGCCCACCAGTGGCCTGGATCCGCTGATCCAGGATACGCTGATGGTGTGTCTGCGGGACCTGGCAGCGGAAGGGCGGACGATTCTGTTCTCCAGTCACACTCTCAGCGAGGTTGAGTCGCTCTGTGATCGCATCGCGATGATTCGCGGCGGCAGCATCGTGG
The DNA here is from genome assembly GCA_005791255.1 of Planctomyces sp. Lineage (GTDB taxonomy): Bacteria > Planctomycetota > Planctomycetia > Planctomycetales > Planctomycetaceae > SXXK01. Next base: position 6,626 of record SXXK01000091.1, on the reverse strand, counting down.
AATATGATTCGCTGACTTCGCTGAAAGCGAGGGCACCGCGCAGGATTCAGATTCTGCTTGCACCCGACCAGGTGCCTCCTGCGGAATGGCCGGACGGAGTGCGGGTACTGTGGCAACCGCAGCAGTCCGGTGGCCAGCCCTCAACGCAGCGCGACCTGCTCAGTATTCCACCGGGACTGCTGTCGCAGACCTGTTTGCTGGAGGTGACGGGACAGAGCAGTGAGTTTCTGAAGTGGATCGCTGGCCAGGAGTTTGCCGACGTAACCATCGGAGCTCCGTCTCTCGACATTCTGTTTCGCGGCTGTTACGCGGATGACGAGGACGAGAACAGGGAGGCGCCTGCCGGTGACGGAACAGCAATCGACACATCCGCACAGTCAGGAGCGGTGACATGAGGGGCCTGCTGTCAAAGATTGTGGCGGAGGTACTGTGGCCGGTGCTGTGGTTCTGCCTCGGGCTGTTTGTGATCATGGGACTGCTGACGGCACTTCTGCCGAAGGTACTCGGGAACATCCATGAGGTGTTTGACAATATGCCCCTGGTAAAACCGCTGATCACAGCGTTGCTGGGAGTCGACCCGGGCAATCAGATTTCTGCTCAGCTGTCACAGGCCTTCCTGTGGACTCACCCCACCCTGCTGACTCTGCTGTGGGCTCACGAACTGATGTACTGTTCGCGGATGCCGGCGGGCGAGATTGATCGGGGAACGGCCGATTTTCTGCTGTGCCAGCCGGTGACTCGCGTGCAGATTTTTCTGGCGGAGTCGATTGGCTGGCTGGTCAGCGGTGCTGTGATTCTAAGCTGTGGCTGTGCGGGGCACCTGCTGGCGTCGGGGTTTGTGCATCCCGAGATGCGACTGCCCTTCAGGAGTGCCCTGCTGGTGCTGGGCAATCTGGCAGCGGTCTATCTGGCCGTGGGTGGATTGGCATTTCTGCTGTCAGCCTGCAGCGACCGGCGGGGCAGGGCAGTGGGCATTGTGTTTGCAGTACTGCTGCTGTCCTTCCTGCTGAACTTTCTGGCGCAGTTTCAGGAGTGGGCCAAATCGATATCGTGGCTGTCAATTATGGAGTATTACCGGCCGGCGATAGTGATTCAGAGCGGCCTGTTTCCGACGTCGGATGTGCAGACTCTGCTGGGACTGGCCGCGTTCAGCTGGACAACGGCCCTGGTGGTCTTTCACCGGCGCAGCATCTGCACTGTTTAGCCAACCCGGGACAATCGCGGAAGCTTAAAGACTGCGGACATCGACACCCTGTTCAGCAAACGCCTTGAAGTCCTGCATGTATTGCAGACTTTGTTTGGGGAAGGCGCTTTTCATTACCAGCCCGATGAATCTCATGAACAGGCCTGAGAAGCGAAATTCGACGTCGCTTTCCCAGCGAGTCTGTGAGGCAGAAACAGCGATGAAGCGATTGTGGACGACGTTGAAGACACCAGCAGCCTCATAGGTGCCGTCGAATTCCGCAGGCAGATTGCGTTTTGTGATCGTCTCGATCATTTCGATGCGGCGTTTGCCCATCTGGAAGACCAGCCGACTGCGAGCGCCCGGCTGTCCGGCCTTTCCGCTGATCAGCTGCATGCTCTGCAAGCCACGCTGCCAGCACGGCAGACTGTCGGGATTATCGAACAGTTCGACCATTTCGGCGCGTGGCAGATCGATCAGAATACTGACAGAGTACTTCATCTGAGATATTTCCGGGATTTGGAGGTCGGGCAGGCAGGCTGCGGGTGCAGGTTTAGCAGTGTGTCGGGCAGATTTCCAGCCACGGTGGTCGCCGCGAACGGTGCCGGCAGCACCGTTGTGCTTTGGGGACGGCGGGTCGATTTTTGAACAAGGTATGATGCCTGATGGAGGGGGACCGGAAATTTCGAGCGATTTTTACCGACTCCTTTTCCTGAAAAATGCCACTGTTTTGCATTTTTCCGGGAACAAATCGTTCACAGCGGCAACTCTGAGGTCCGGCGATACGCGCCGATCGCGTTTTTTTGACCTAGACTTCCGGCACGGGGAAACTGCGCCCGCTGTGCGCTCGCTGTGACACCCGTTCGAAATGTCCATTTCCGGCCTGCTCTGAACTTTCTGACTTACACTCCATTCCGGCAGTGACAGGTTGACTCATGAGATCCTGCTGCGCATTGTTCCGCACTCTGATGGCCGTTCTGCTGGCCCTCGGCTCCTCCCTGGCTGCTGCTCAGACCCCGAATGAACCCCCTGCGAACAGTGCTCCGGCCCTGACGCCGGTTCAGGCTGATCCACCGGCTCAGCCCGCCGGGACACTGGAGCGTCTGATCTATGTTCCCTTCCGTGAACTGCAGAAGGTGTTCAACAATCCGGACGCATCCGTGGTGCTGCCATATTCCGAATACCTGCAGCTGCTGAAGCAGGCGATGCAGACAGTTCCTCAGACCACAGCCAACGAGGACGCCGTCATCACGTCGTCGACGTGGTCTGCAGTGGTGGAAAAGGACATTGTGCGCATTACGGCCGAGCTGCAGGTTACGGTACTGAAACAGGAAGGCTGGGCGGCACTGCCGGTGGCATTTGGAGCAGCGGCGATTGGCAGGGTGGAACCAGCCGACGGTTCGGTCCTGTTGAAGGGTGTGGCAGAAGGCCAGTATTCGCTGCTGCTGAAGGGCGCGGGAAAGAAAACCGTCAAGCTGGAACTGCTGGCCGCTGTCCAGACATCTCCGGAAAACCGTTCGTTCGCACTGCAGTGTCCTCCTACAGGTATTGCAGAGCTGACCGTGTCGATACCTGAACCTGATCAGTCCGTCACGATTGCTCCGCTGCAGGTCCTGCTGCCGGCTGAACCGGTCGCGGGACGGACCGTGGTGAAGGCCAGCGTCGGCGCGGCGACAGGTTTCGATGTCCGCTGGTCACCCAGAGCCGGTTCCAAACCTGTCATGGATCTGCTGGCCAGTGCCACAGCGCAGACTCAGGCACGCATCGAGCCTGGTCTGCTGCAGTTACGCACACAGCTCAACTATGAGATCCTGCGTGGTGAACTGCGTGAACTGGCGATCGCAGCTCCGCGGGATGCCCGCATTATCGATGTGACTGCAGCAGCCGGTCGGATTCGAGCGTGGACGATCGATCAGTCGAACCCGTCGCAGCAGCTGATTCGTGTCGAGCTGCTGGCTCCGGCGACAGAACGCTTTCAGGTCGAGGTGCAGGCCGAACGAACGATCGAGGGCGAACAGACGACGCTGATCGGTCGTCTGGACGACGGCAGTCTGCAGGGGGTGCATGCGGAGGGCGTGGTGCGTGAATCCGGCGTACTGACTCTGACCACCGATCCGGCACTGACTGCGGTCGTGACCGCCCAGTCCGGCCTGCGTCAGACAGCGGCTGAAGTGGCGGGGGGCCAGCAGGAGGGTGGAGCGAATTCGTGGGAATACAGTGGATCGCGCGGTCGCCTGACAGTGCAGGTTCGCCCGGTGGAACCGCGACTGCTGGCGGTACATACATTGAACTACGCATTTCGCGACAGCGAGCTGCGGGTCAAATCAGTGATTCACTATGAGATCGAGCGGGCTGGGATCTTCCAGCTGGCGCTGCAGGTTCCGGAAGGACTGCTGGTTGACAGCGTTTCGGCTGACGGCATGAGTGAATACAGTCTGGACCGCAGCACAGGGCGTATCGTTCTGTCACTGACTCAGAAGCGCATGGGTTCAATCGAAGTGACACTGCAGGGTCATATGGCGTTTGATTCAGCGGCTGAGAACGCGGAACTGGCTCTGCCGATTCCGACACCCGAAGGTGTGGAACGTGAAACCGGAACACTGGCAATTGATGCTCCTGAGTTTCTCGACGTGCTGACTGTGGATGAAAAGACAGCGGGACTGTTCCCGGCTCGCGATGCGGTGGCTGAGCCACAGGCTCGGATGCGTTCGATCGGTGTCTGGAATTTCACTCGACGGCCGCTGGCAATGTCTGTCCGAACGGCTCCGCGACCTTCGCAGGTAGCCGGGTTTGTGGCAACAACCGTGCGGGTTGAACCGGAGATAGTGCGACAGTCGGCGGTGGCAACGTTTGATATCCGCAATGCAGGCATTGATACGCTGCGAATAGCAGTTCCCGAGGCGATTGCAGCCGACGTGCGATTTCAGGCGCTGAGTGCCGGGCATGTGATTCGCCAGCGTGATCGGGCGACGGCGGCAGACAACGGCTGGGTTACGTGGACGCTGGTGCTGCAGGAAGAGGCGACGGGTGAGGTACAGATCGGTATCGACTGGGATCTGCCAATTCCGGCGGCACCGGTTCAGCCCGCAGCGGAACCGGCGGCGTCAGACGGAAGCAGTGACGCTGCAGCGAATGCAGGGGCTGCATCTGAGCAGACGATTACGATCGAGCCGGCCAGAATTCTGCCGCCATTTGCCGATGATCAGGCGGGACGCCGACGCGTGATTCTGACGCAGGCCCGGGGTGAAATGCGATTGCTGCGACACGAATCGCTTTCGATCACTGCTGATGGTCAGGGTGAAACCACAGAACCGATTGACGTGCGAGAGCTGGAGCGGCTGGAGGCCGACGGGTACCTGGCTTACCGTTACTTTGCTCAGCCGGCATCCGCTGTCGTGAAAGTTCGCAAACATCAGTTGCATGAGGTGGCAGCAACGGTGGTTTCGCGGCTGGCAGTTGAGGTTGTGACCGAGACTCAGCATCTGGCAGCGTGGCGTGTGCGTCTGCGAGTCACAACCAGTGAGCGACAGCGACTGCGAATTGATCTGCCGGCTGGCAGTGAGCTGCAGGCCCCGCTGCTGAATGGTCAGCGAACGACGGTCGAACAGGCCACCGATGTGACAACGGCAGAGAATGTGACAGCATATTATGGGAATGTCAGTCGTGCCGGGACATCAGATGAATCATTCCTGCTGACGCTGCAGTATCGCTGTCGGATTGCGGCGGACAAGGCGAAGCGTCCTTATGAGGGCCAGGGGTCTCGGCAGCTGTTACGTCTGCCGCAGGTGGGTGACGGAGGCGGGGCGACGGTGGTGCAGCAGGTACGACTGGCCGTGTGGGCTCCTGATGATGTTTCCTTCCTCGGAGCTCCCGATCTGTGGACTCGTGATCGCACGGCCCGCACAGCATTCGGCGACCTGTTTCGGAATCCGTCGGATACGGTTGCAGCCGCAGTCCTGAATGACTGGATCGGCGATTCTGCGGGCAGCGAATTTGCAACTCAGGGCAGCGTCACGGTGTTTCGCTCGACCGGTTCCGAGCTGACAGTGGAACTGTTGTGGTGGAAACGCTGGTTCCTGCTGGGACTGATCAGCGGGACTTTGGCAGTTGTTGGACTGCTGCTGCGGCGAACCACGTGGGAGAATCGGATTTCCATGGTCCTGCTGGCGGCGTTTATTGCGGTCGTGCTGTCATTGCGGCGGGATTCAGGGGTCACGGATGCCGTGGCTCTGGCGGTTCCTGGTGTCTGCCTCGTGGCAGTTATGTGGCTGCTGGGACTGTTATTGGGGCGACGTCCGTCGGCAGCGGGTCTGGCTGCCGCTGCTGTGGCGGTTGAGCTTTCTATTCCTCCGGCCGCAACTGCTGTTGTGTCCGGTGACAGTGCCACCGAGAACGCCGCGGACTCCCCTGAAAAACCTGCTGCCGGCAGTGACGAAGGAGGTGCAGCATGAAATTCGCACGCGAATTCACCCTCGTGCTGCTGCTTCTGCTGCTGGCATTTCCCGCGGCAGTGCTGCGGGCTCAGGAAGCAGCTCCGGCTGATCGAACAGGGCAGCGGGAACGCTTTGTACCGGCGGATGAGCTGGAGACGATCTTTGCGAGGGACGGTCGAGGTGTGATGCTGAAGCGGCAGCAGTTTCAGGAGCTGCTGCAGAAGGCCCGACAGGCAGCAGATCTGACTGGTCCGCTGCCGTTGGTGGTGGAGCAGGCCGAACTCACGATTACTCCGCTGGTTCAGCAGGCCACGGTGAAACTGCGGCTGCAAATCAGACAATTTGTCAACGCATGGCAGACGCTGCGGATCCCGGTTGGCAATCTGGCGGTGGAGCGTGCGGAATTGGCTGGACAGGCGGCGCTGATTGCCCGGGACCCGGCGGAACCTGGGACACTGCTGCTGGCTCATGAAGCCCCCGGCAGCTTTGTCGTCGAGCTGACCATGTCGACGCCGCTGGCACAGGCCGGCAGCGATCTGGCGGCGGCTTTCCAGTTACCGGGAACAGCCGCCACACATCTGACGGTCAACTGCCCGGCGGGGCGTCAACTGGTGGTGAATGATCGCCAGCTTGATCGACCGACGGCGATTGAGCAGCCGGCGGACTACCGGGTGCCGGTGGGCAATGCGGCTGACGTAAGACTGCGCTGGGTGACCCAGCAGCGTGAGACTGAAGTCCAGCGTCTGGTATTTGTCACGACCGGAGCTCAACTTGAGTATCGACCGCAGTCCCTGCACTGGACCGGAGAGTCTGTGATCAGTGTGTTTGGCGGTGCGATCAGTCGACTGACAGCCGTGGTGCCACCGGGGTTTGAAGTGGTGAGTGTGGAATCGGCAGGTCTGGAATCGTGGACACTGGAGGACGACAGTGAACGCCAGGGTGGGACGCAGGTCGTGCTGACATGGCGTCAGCCGGTGCAGGGCGATCGCATCATACGACTGAACGGCGTG
>SXXK01000090.1 GCA_005791255.1 Planctomyces sp. | reverse complement strand
CTGGCTGCTGATGCGCGAGCGTTTCCCGGAGCCTGCGTCGCAAATGGCAGCTGCGGAAGACGCGGCTGTTTCGCAGTCGGGCGAAGTGGCGGGGGCTGCCAGCGCTGCGGTTCCGTCGTCAGCGTCTTCTGCTGAAGCTTCGCCTGCCGACAGACTGCAGGCTCTGCTGAAATTGCAGGTGCAGCGTCAACGGACGCAGGACGATTCGCACAATCTCTGGCTGGACGATCAACGCTTGTTTTCGCTCGGTCTTCGCATTTACGGACCCGCGAGCCAGCCATTGGATATCAAAGCAGCTGATTTGCAGTTTCGTGAACTTGAAAGGCGGTGGACCGAGGGGCCGTCCATTTCGGGGTCCGATGTGTCGGATCCCGATGTGGCCCGTATCCTGCAGCGTCTGACAATCTTTGAGGACGGGATTGAGCCGTCGAAAGCCGAGAAGCTCCTGAACGATCTGCTTTCGCAGGAGAACTTTGCGGGCGAGCTGTCGGTGGAGGTCGCTCCTTTTCTTGACTGGAGTGTCCGCAGGCTGCTGGATTCGAAAACACCGCAACAAAGTCGGCCCGAGGTCCTGCGCAACCTTTCGCGACTGCTTCGGCACACGCGTTGGGGGGCGCCTGATGTCGCGGGTCGACTGCCCCTTTGGTGGCCACTGATGCTGCGTGTGGCTCCCAGTGCCGAGGATTCCGTGAATGGCTGGGAGCGATTGCAGGGATTTCTGCGTCTGGAGCGAAGTCGCCGGGAAGTTTGCCGACTAATCCTGGGGTGTCAGCCGGATCAGTCGCAGCCTACCTCGCTCCCCCCGGAGCTCATCACCGATTCGGCGTGGCGTAATGGCAGTGATGGGATTGACCGGTGCCTTCGCGTCGTGCGTTTGCTGACGGCCGGCGAGAGCTGGCTGGGTTATGCGAAGGCTGAGGGGCTGAGGACTGTGAATCGTTGCTGTGACGATGCAGAGCCTTTGCTGGAGGATTTGACGCAACGGGCTGCAGAACAGATGCGTGTTCTGGAGGCTCGCCGACTGCAGCAGAACGAAACACCATGGCTGCTGCGTTACTTTAGCCAGGCTGCGGTTGAGAAGGACATCTTACCGATCAATCGGGACCGGTTGAGTGTCCTTGTGACCCCAGTCACAGAGCAGAACTGGAGGGAATTCCAGACAGCTCGTGAGGAGTTACGGCGGTCTCTTCGAGAGACCGCAGGAGAATCACTGTCGGCGAGGCATTGGCGCTGGCTGTGCCTGCTGCCGATCTGGGACATTCCTGAGCTGGAACAATTGCGGCAGCAGTCGGTATCTCGGTTCAATGCCTGGCCACATTCGGCGGCAGTATCTGCCGATCGGATTAAGGCGTCCAGACAGCTTCTGGAGAGTTTGCTGAAATCGGTGACGCCCGTTGACGCAGCTGAGACGTCGTCAGTGCCGGGTGAGACGGCTGTCCATCGTTTGCAGCGCGAATTTTTTGACCTTAGAACCATGCTGGAGTGGGAACAGCAGATGCTGCCGGGCGATTTTAGATCGTCCACTGCCCGTGAACCTGAATTCTGGGTCACCCGGCGGAACGAAATGAAACAGGTGCTGAAAGACCAGCATCCCGAGGATGCGGAGCGGATTGCAGTGCCGGTAGCTGCGTTGGGGGAGGATTCCCGGTTTGTGATCATTCCAGTCGGCGGCACGCATCGTCCTGCTGTGGGAGATCCCTCTCGCTCCGGCATCGCCGACCTGCCTGCTGCGGCTGCGGCAGATTTTCGTGAAAACCAGTTGATGCTGGTGCGGCAGGGGCCGGCACTGAATACTGCGGCGACTGTTTCATTGCTGCTGGGAGTCCGTGGTTCGGCCGACGACGCAGTGCCGACGCTGGTGCTGCAGACCGAGTTGGAAGTTCGCCCGAAGTCGGAGTACCGCTGGTCGGTACGCCTGAGACGGCCACAACAGACCGAATTGCTGGGCAGCCAGGGAGCCGCTGTGTGGCGACTGCCGCTGTTGCGCTCGACACAGCCATGGCTGTTGACGGCAGAGTTGTCGAAGACGGCGGGCCCGCAGTTGCAGAAAGCAAGCGTTCGAATGCGAGGCGTGAGCTGGGATTCCGGCGGGGAGACAAAAACGGAATGGACGAAACCCATCGAGATTGTTTTGGCGGCGGCTGATGACCGAGGCGAACAGAATGGGCGGATACCGCTGTCGATGGGTATGATTCTGGATGTTTCGCGGGCAATCGAGTTGGAGATTACGGCGTTGGCTCCCGACAACTCGGTATCGGGAACTGCTGTCGTGCAGCGAATTGAGCCCTATTTCCCCGCACTTTCGGCGAGTGATCAACCTCAAATCGAGTTGATGACAGAGCCGGACTTTCGGCTGCAGGTCACGACGCCCACAGCGGCGACCGGGGTTCGTTTGGCATTTTCACCACAACTGGAATCCTGGATCAATCCGGCAGCGTTGCAGGCACAGTCCCCGTTGAAGACTTATGAACTGAAGGATTTCGCAGACAGGGAGACAGGCGCGATCTATGAGGTTGCGGCCCTCTGCCCGCCGCAGCAGTGGCTCTGGCAGATCGATGCTCAGGGGCGGCAACGGGAAGCGACGTCTGGTGGGCGGGCGATTCGGCTGCAGTTACCCACCCCGCCGCGGGCGGAGCGAATTCACCTGCGGCGGAGAATTCTGACGGACAGCAATCCGGAGTATGTCTATCGAGATGCGGCGGCTGCGAATGCCGCAGACGTTCCTCTGCAGGTCGGGCCACTTTCGTTGATTCCCTCCGTGCAGCTGTTTGGATTTGTGGAAGACGACAGTATCTGCCAGCTGGACATGAAATTGACTCGGATGGGTGCGGATGCCGAACCCGTTGTCACGGAGTTTTCAAAGCAGTTCACCCGTCCTTGCCGTCAACGGGTCGCGTTGTCTGCGGGCGAGGATGGTCAATGGCAGCTTTCGGCGGCAGCGGAGTTGTGGAACTGGCCCGATCAGCCGCTGGAGCTCACCGAGGCAGGTCGTTATCGTGTGGT
>SXXK01000089.1 GCA_005791255.1 Planctomyces sp. | reverse complement strand
CACCAGGTTGATAGGCTGGCTGTGTAAGGCATGAGAGTGTCTGAGCTGACCGGTACTAATGGAGGAATATCTGGTCATTTTGATCAATTGTCAGACGCACTTAGACTTCATTTTGATTATACACACGACACCGAGCTCTGCTGCGGATCGTGTGGTTTCCCGGTGATTCACTTGCAAGGAAACACGCGTACCCATTCCGAACACGAACGTTAAGCTTGCAAGGCCAATGATAGTGTCAAAAGCGCGAAAGTAGGTACTGCCGGGATCTCTCACTGAGCCGCACTCTTCGGAGTGCGGCTTTTTTTATGCGCGCTGCGAAAGGTTACGACTATGGCCCAGCAATGGCAACCCGACTCGTGGCAAAACCGCACGGCTCGTCAGCAGCCAAAATATCCCGATGCCGTTGCGCTGGGGGAAACGCTGAAGCGGCTGGCCAGTCTGCCGGCACTGACCACGGCCTGGGAGGTTGATCGGTTGAGGGCGGAGCTGGTGCAGGCCGCCGATGGCAAGGCTTTCGTGCTGCAGGGCGGAGACTGCTCGGAGAGTTTCGATGACTGCAACTCGACCGCGGTGCTCCGTAAGCTGAAGGTCCTGATCCAGATGAGTCTCGTGCTGATTGCCGGGGCACGGAAGCGAGTCGTGCGGATCGGCCGGATTGCGGGCCAGTATGCCAAGCCACGCTCCAGTGATGTTGAGCGGCGGGGTGAGGTTGAACTTCCCTGCTATAGGGGAGATATCATCAACCGGCCGGGATTTACGCTCGCGGAACGCACCCCTGATCCGCAGTTGATGTTGCGGGCCTTTGAACGCTCCGCGATGACGCTGAATTTCATTCGCGCATTGAGCGAAGGCGGTTTTGCCGACCTGCACCATCCGGAGAACTGGGATCTGGAATTTGTACGGAATACTCCGGGCAGTCGTCGGTATCAGCAGTTGCTGGATTCACTGACAGATTCGATCCGGTTTATGGAGGTGGTGTCTCCGGGTGAGCTGCATCAGCTGCGGCGAGTCGACTTTTTTACGTCTCATGAGGCATTGCTGCTGCACTATGAGCAGGCGTTGACGAAATCTGAGCGTCAGCGGGGCTGGTACAATCTGGGTACTCACATGGTGTGGATCGGTGACAGAACTCGCGAGCTGGGCGGCGCGCATGTGGAGTACTGCCGGGGAATTCGAAATCCCGTGGGCGTAAAGGTCGGGAATTCCATGACGCCGGAAGAACTGGTGGAGCTGATTGGAATTTTGAATCCGGAGAATGAGCCTGGTCGGCTGACACTGATTCACAGATTTGGTGCGGAAAAGATTCGGGAGCGATTGCCGGCACTGGTGGATGCGGTGCGGAGTGCGGGCTGCAAAGTGTTGTGGAGCTGCGATCCGATGCATGGGAATACGCATGCCACGCGGTCCGGCCTGAAGACGCGATCGTTTGACGACATCATCTCGGAAATTATCGGAGCATTTCGGATTCACAAGGAGCTGGGAAGCCGTTTGGGTGGGATTCACCTGGAATTGACGGGCGAGGATGTGACCGAGTGTACCGGCGGACCTGGAAATCTGACCGAGTCAGATCTTTCCCGAGATTATCGCAGCACGGTGGATCCGCGGCTGAATTATGAGCAGTCGATGGAGATTGCGTTTTTGCTGGCGGAGCAGATGCGTTAGTTGGTGTGCCCGGGAGTGGGCGTTAGTTACCTTTTGAGCATGTCGGCCACGTAGTCCTGCGGAGTTTTGTGGGTGATATTCCCGGCTCCGGGATGCACGAGTTCGCAGGGTACCCTGAACTCGTCAAGTTTTTCCTGCAGCAGGACTCCGAAGTTCGCTGAGTGTGTGGGATCTTTTGCGATCTGGCCTTTGGCGGGTGGTGCGCTGTAATTGAGGTAGACGGGCGGATCGCCGGCTGAGACGAGGTGGAACGGCGAGTATTCCTGGATCCAGGGCAGGATTTCATCGCGACGGGCAAGGAACGCGTTGAAGTCGCGTTGTTTCCTGCCGTCAATTTCCTGGAAGATGCCGAATGCGTGGCTGCCGTAGTTGCTGTTGGGTGTCCATTCCTGCATTTGGCGTGGATCGAGCGTTGTTTGAGCGCCGGTAACGGCGGCGCAGGCCGGTTTTGTGGATTCTCGAGCGATGGGGTCGGTGCTGTCGGGAATTGCGAGATCGTCGTGAAACGCGAGCCACAGACTGGTGCAGGCTCCGGCGGAACCTCCGGCGACGGCAATTTTCTGCTTATCGAGATTCCATTCGTTGGCTTTGCTGCGGACGAACTGCAGTGCGCGGGCTGCATCGTACAGGCAGGCTTTGACTGGCGGCTGGACTCCGTCGGCGATGGCTTCTTCGATGAATCGATATTCTATGGAAACGACTGAGATGCCCTGTTTGTGCATGGCGGGAACCCAGCTGGCCATCCCTGCCATGCGGTTTCCGTTTTGCCAGCCACCTCCGTGGATGAAGAAGAGGCATGGCGTTGGCGCAGCGGATTCTGTTTTCCAGAAAGTCAGAACCTGTTTGGGGTGTGTTCCGTAGCTGACGGAATCGAGAGTGGGCGTGGGAGGTGGGGTCTCTTTTTTGGTGGCCTTTTGTTTGGTTTTTCCCGGTGTTTTGACCGGTGCCTGTTCTGCTGGCAGCTTTTTCCTGGCGGTCTCATCCGCTGGTGACGGTGATGTTGTGAGCAATCCGGCAATTAAGAGCAGCGGCAGCAGGTATTGTGGCATGGTTGGTTTTGTTCCTGGTCTGGCTGATAACGGTTCAGCGGGGTGTGAGCGGCTGATTTCGATAGCTGAGATCGAGCAGTTCGATGGGGTGCAGTACCGCGGTTGTCAGTCCGCGGATTTGCAGGTGTGCCTGCAGTTGCAGTGAGCAGCCAGCATTTCCGGAGACGATCACATCGGGTTTGACCTCCAGCAGGCAATCCAGTTTGCGTGTTCCGAGTCGATCGGCCATTTCGGGTTGTGTCAGGTTGTAGGTTCCTGCGGCTCCGCAGCAGAGTTCGGCTTCGGCGATGTTTTTCAGGGTGATTCCGGGGATCATTTTGAGCAGCTCGCGTGGTTGCTGGCGAATTTTCTGGGCGTGCTGCAGGTGGCAGGCATCCTGGATGGCAACGAGTGCATCGATGCGTCCTGTGGGGCGGACGGGCCCCAGTTTCATGAGGAATTCGTGGATATCCATGACTTTTGCGGCGAAGTCGGCGGCATTCGTGGATGCGGAGCCGGGTGGATCGGTGCTGTTGTGGTGCAGTTCTTCGGCGATATGTCCGTAGTCTTTCAGCATGGAGCCGCAGCCGGCGACGTTGACGACGACGGCATCGAGTTTCCTGGTATCGAAGGCTGCGGCATTCTGGTGCATGAGACTGATGGCTGGTTCTGCGGCACCGGTGTGATAGTGAATCGCTCCGCAGCAGGTTTGTGAGCGGGGGATAACGACGTCGCAGCCGTTCTGCTGCAGGACTCGGGCTGTAGCCCAGTGAACGTGGCGGAACATGGCATCAGCGACGCAGCCGATGAACAGTCCAACTGTTGCGCGGCGCTGTCCGACAGCGGGGAGGAAGTCTGGCAGGGGTGGTTCGCTGGGTCGCAGTTTCGGCAGCTGGTCGTGGAGTCGATGAATTTTTGCGGGCAGCAGTCGGGTGAGTCCACTGCGTCGGAGCAGTTGATCGAGATTGAGTTTCTGGAGCAGGCGTGCGGGCAGCAGTGCCCAGCGGAGGCGATTTCGCCAGGGGAACAATCCGTAGAGGATCCAGCGGTGGAACCAGTTGTCAGCGGCGTGTTTTGCTGCTGGTGTCTGCTGCATTTCGACTCGAAAGGGTTCCAGCAGTCTGCCGTACTGAACTCCGCTGGGGCAGGCGGTTTCGCAGCTGCGGCAGTCGAGGCAGGAATCGAGGTGTCCCTGGACGGCCGGGGTCAGTTCGAGTCGGCCATCGACGACGGCTCGCATCAGGTAGATGCGTCCGCGGGGGCCATCATTTTCGTTTCCGGTTTCCACGTAGGTTGGACAGGATGCGGTGCAGAGCCCGCAGTGGACGCAGTCCAGAAAGCGGTCGTATGGGATGGACTGTCCAAGGACCGGGAGCGAGCTGGGAGTTTTGGGCTGCTGTGCGGGCACTTGGGAATCCTGACCAGGCGATCGGTTAAGAGTGTTGGGCTGCCAGATTATTGCGATTGATGTGTTTTCTCAAAACGTTTTGCTGGTATTTGCATGGGGAATTTCCGGGGAATTCCGGCTGTCAGAATCTGCAGTCAGTTGGTTCCGAGAGCGTTTTGCAGTCGGGCGGTGTAGTTGCGGACAGCGGGATGGGCCGGGGTGGAGGCTGCGGACCGGGCGTGCAGGACCTGTACGCAGCCGGGACCGTCGGCGGTAAGCTGCTGCAGTGCTGCGATTCCGACGAGTTCATCGGCAGCGGGCTGATTTTCGTCTGCTGTTGCGGGCCAGCACCACAGTCGTCCATTTCCGGCGCGTCCGCAGGTGCAGCAGTGCAGTCGATTCATGGCGTCGAGCACGGCGCAGACCTGTGAGGGGGGTGTGGTGATGGAGGCAAGCCATGGGGGATTGTTGGTGGGGCAGCAGTAATTGCGAGCGATGTGCAGCCATTGCTGGAACGCGTCTGCGGGCAGAGCGGTCTGGATCCACGCAGGCAGGTCTCCGAGTTCGTCGGTGATGGTGTTGATCTGCCACTGGCAGGCTTCGGCGGGGCCGTCGAAGCCGATCAGCAGTACGGCGGCGACGTCGAGGTGGCTGGAGTCGCGAACAGGCAGCAGCGTGTGAGTGTTGAGGATTTCGGGGAGTGCAGGTCTTCCAGCGACATCGAGGATGACGGGAGTGGTGGCTGTGGTGTTGAGGGTGTTCAGAGCTTTTTCGAGGTATTGCAGGGTGCGGAAGCCGGCGATGATGAGCTGCTGTGTGGCGGGCAGTGGTCGCACTTTGAAGGTGACGTGCAGCAACTGTCCAAGCTTGCCATTTGAGCCTGTCAGCAGACGGCAGAGGTCGTACCCGGCGACATTCTTGACGACTCGCCCACCGGCATGGAACTGTCGTCCATGACCATCGACAGCGGCGATACCGATCACGTAGTCGCGCAGGGTTCCGTATCCGAACTGTCGAGGCCCGCAGTGATCCTGCAGCACCATCTCACCGACGGTTGCGAATTCGGAAGCGATGTCGATGGGGAGTGTCTGACCTTCCTGCCGGAGGATATGGAGCAGTTGTGAGCAGGGCATCGCTGCGCCGACGGTGATGGTCATATCCCGTGCGGGGTAATCGATGACGAGGTCGGTTGCGTGGGAAGACGGGTTGGCGGGAGTGTGTGCTGGAGTGTTCATGGGCGTCCGAGCAGCGGTTTGGGATCCGTGGGTCACAGTGAAAAGTGCGCGCGAAAAAACCTCTGCCAGGTGTGCTGAGCAAACGCTGTTGACGCCCATTGATCAGAATAAAAGGTGGGCACCCGACGCCCGGGTCATGTGATCCGAGACATGGTCGGCGTGACAGTCGGCCGGGATCAGGCCGGGTTCCCTATTGGGTTTATCTGTAGGGTCAACTTGTTTTGCTGCAGACAGAGCTGCCAGAGGTCTGTTGGAGACAATACGCAGGCGGACGAGCGTATGCAAGTGAAACTGTCGCCCGATTTTATCTTTGGAGTTTCACTGGGATTTCCCCCGATTCTTCTGGTATTCTTTACCTTTTGCTGAGCTGAGCGTTTTGTTTGTGACGTTTTTGCCTGTTCTGTGAGTTCAGAAGGGCCGGCCATGCTGTCTGTGCTGTTTCGCACCAATACTGCGGTTGGCCGTCGTGAGCTGATCCGATTGGGTGCTATCGGTGGTCTGTCGCTGGCTGGTCGGGGTTTGTCGGCAGTGACGGGTGAGCGGGGGCAGCAGCGTTCAGTGGTGTTTATTTTTTTGTTTGGCGGTCCCAGTCAGCTGGACATGTGGGACATGAAACCGGCGGCTGCTGTGGAGATTCGCGGCCAGTTTCAGCCGATTTCGACGTCGGCTCCGGGGGTTCAGATTTGTGAGCATCTGCCACAGCTGGCGGGGCAGATGCATCGAGTGTGTCTGGTGCGGTCGATGAATCACCGGATGCCGGTGCATGGTCCGGCGTGCAGTGAATTGTACAGTGGTCGACCGTATCCGCTGCCGCCTGTGACTGATCAGGCTCGGCGGGAAGACTGGCCATCGCTGGCCTCGCTGATGACTCGAGCCGGCCTGCCGTCTTCTCGTCTGCCGCCGGCGATTGTGCTGCCGTGGCATTCGCAGTTTATGGGTCAGTCTGAGCGGATTGCGGGGCAGACGGGTGGTCGGATGGGTGAGCAGTTCAGCCCGTTTCTGCTGCGGGCTGGCCTTGACGGCGGGAAGTTTGATGCGGCGGAGCTGCAGTTGCCGGATGCGGCAGCGGGGCATCGGCTGCAGCGCCGGACGGCCCTGCTGCAGCGACTGCAGGAAACGCGGCCTGCGGTGCCGGCTGCAGCGGTATCAGCGAGGATTGGCGGGAGTACTGCAGCGGCTCATGGTCGCTGGCAGCAGCAGTACGACACGGCAGTCTCGCTGCTGTCCGCCGGGCAGTTGGGAGTGGCGGTGGATCTGGATCGTGAGCGTCCGGAGATACTGGCTCGTTACGGCGGTTCTGTCTTTGGGCGCAGTCTGCTGGCGGCGAGGCGTCTTGTGGAGGCTGGCGTACCGCTGATTACGGTCAACTGGTATGACGACTCATTTCATGACAAGGTGTCACCGCACTGGGATCAGCACAATCACATTTTTGCTTCGCTGCAGGATCGTATGCTGCCGATTTTTGATCGAGCGATGGCGGCATTTCTGGGGGATTTGGGTGAGCGGGGTTTGTTGTCGACGACGATGGTGGCGGCGGCCGGGGAATTTGGCAGAACGCCCAGAATCGGCCAGTTCACTCAGAATGCGATGACGGAGAAGTCGGGTCGGGATCACTGGCCGCATGCATTTACGGCGTTGCTGGCCGGTGGCGGTATTCGCGGTGGTCAGGTGTTTGGTTCAACGGATCATCAGGGTGGTCAGGTGCGAGACAATCCGGTGTCTCCGGCGGATCTGACGGCGACTTTGCTGGGGCATCTGGGGGTGTCTGCTGAGGATTTGTGGTGGGACTCGCTGCAGGGGCAGTGGCAGAAGAATTCGGAAGGGCGGCGGATAGCGCTGGAGTTTGAGTAAGGCTGCCCTGGTGGAGGGTCAGGATTTGGTTGGCACTGCAGCCTGGGAAGATTTCGCGGGTGCCATCGGGCCAGTCAACGGTGATCTGATCGATTTGTGTGCAGGAGCCCAATCCGAAATGCAGGGTTTGTTCGCTGGCTGACTGGTAACTGCCTCCGCCGGTGCTTTGCATGTTCCATGCGGCAGAAAGTTCCTGGAAGCTGCCGGTCTGATTGATGCAGACGGCGTTGGATTCGCCATAGAGATTTGCGATGACGATATCCGGCAGTTGGTCGTGGTCGAGGTTGGCAGGCGGCGATTTTTCTGTGAAAAAAATACTGATGCAAAAACAGCCAGCGTTTCCCGTGTTTTCTCGAACTCCCTGTCTGTTCTCCAGTCAGTGAGAGTTGACCTGACAGAAACTGAGGCATGTTTTTTTGCGGAAGCCTGCGTGACATTACCAAGATTCCCTCAGACCTGCTGTCTGCTGGTCTCAATCAATTCCGTCTGTTGCCTGCAGCGGACTTGTCCTGGTTCGGTTTTTTACCGTTATGTCCCGTCAGGAGAGTTCCATGTTGCGTCGTCGCGCGTTTACGACGTATCAGAACGACGCTCAGAAGCGTCAGTATGCGTGGGGTTACGGCAGTGGTCACACGGGTGGCTGTCAGGTCGTGCTGGGCGATGGTTCCGTGCGATTTCTGAGTGAGAACATCGATGCGTTGACGTTTTGGCGTCTGACATATCTGCATGACGGGGCCGTGATTGGCGAATTCTGAGAGTTCGGCCGCATTTCAGTCAGAGGATGGAGATGGCGATGTATCGGATGATGTGTTTGGCGGCATTGCTGCTGTTGTCCGGGTGTGGTGAGTCTGTGAAGCCGGGGCGAGGAGTTCCGGTGTCCGGTAAGATCACGCTGGGCGGCAAGCCACTGGCGGACGCAGATGTGTTATTTACGAATGACACATTTGTGGGTTTTGGGAAGACGGACGCAGAGGGCAACTATCGACTGGTACAGGGGGCTCTGCCGGGTCAGAACCGCGTGAGTCTGTCGAAGTACGAAGGAGGCAAGGCGCCGACACCGACGGGTGCTCCAGGCGGAGATGGCATGGATGCCGGTCAGATGGCGGCTGCTCAGATGGGCTGGGGCAACGAGAAGAAGCAGACGGGTCCGAAGCAGCTGGTGCCGGCAGATTATGCTGACCCGGCTACGACGAAGCTGACCTTTGACGTGTCAGCGGAAGGTTCCAGCGGAGTGGACTTCAATCTGTAGTCTGCAGTGCGTGGAGCTGGGCGAGGAGTGCAGACAGCTGCGGGTCGAAATTCGGCAACTGAGTGATCAGAATCTGCAGTTGTTTTGAGATGAGGCGGGCTGCTTCGGTCTGATTCAGCTGGAACAGGGCCTGGGCCTGCAGTTCCACGAGTTCTCGGACAAGCGTTCCGCGTGACGCAAGTGATTCAGCCGCGATCCTTGCGGCATCAGGTTGTTTTTGCAGCAGGTGCCGTCGGATTTCTGCGAGAGCGGGGCGCAGTTCATCGGGTGCCAGCCGGCGTGCGGTCCGGATCTGTGCAGCAGCGGTCCGAAGAGCAGGAGTTTACGACCGACCGCAGTGATCATGGAGCCTCCGGGGGCAGCAGATTGGTTCGCTGCGAAATCCAACTATAATCGGGGCTGCAGGGACAACCTTTCAGAGATTGCGTCAGTGTATGGATGGGTAACCGATGAGTGAAGCGGCAGTTGGGGGCGTGGTGACATTTGATGAGCTGGCGGCCAGTCGTCGTGACTGGATTCAGTCGGTCCTGCGAGTTTGGTGTCGGCGTGCGAGTGTGAAGGAGCTGCGGAAGGCGGAACTGGAGTGGTTTGATCTGGCGGGTCGAGCGGATGCGGGCGCGACGCTCTGGAAATGGGCGTGGGAGCGATTTCCGGAGGCGGTGCATGCAGACATGCCGGGGCTGAATGAGACTTATGAGCTGCTGGTGGAGTTGCGGGACGGTCGCGTTCTGCGTGGATACCCGGATGCCCGGCAGAGTATTCGCGGGCAGTTGGTACTGCTGGGGCGAGCTGAAGAGGGTGCTTTGCAGCAGTTGCCAACAGTGCAACTGGATGACGTTTTGGGTATGCGGCGCTGCTGACAAGAAAAAACCGATGAATCCACGCGAGCGGATTCATCGGTTTCAGAATGCCAGTCCGGTTGGAACCGTAACGGACAGGATTACTGCGGCGCCGGCAGTGCCGGTGGTGACGCGGTGTTTGGTTCTTCAGCCTTGGGAGCTTCGGTCTGTGTTGGCGGAGCGGTGGGTGCACCGGCACCACCGCCGCAACCGACGACAAAGGCTGTCAGCATAAGAAAACAGAGAGCGTGACGCATATCGAAAACCTTTCAGGATCCTGTTGTGATCAATATCGACCGAATCAGAATTCACCAATCACGTTGCTGTCAGCCATGGCAGCAAGGTTCATGTAGGTCTGTCCGAGAGCTCCGTCGCCACCATTGATGTTCTTGCTGATGGCACGTACGGCGCCGTCAGCCATAGCGAACTGGACGATTCCGGTGTGGAAGCTTTCGAACTGGTACCAGTTCTGAGTGGCGGTGTTGTTGAGTCCCCATGCAGCCGGGAATCCTCCGGCCATCATCCAGCGCCAGTTGTAGAGGTCGCCGCCGGTGATTTCGCCGAAGAGGAACGTGTTGCTGGTGCCGTCAGTGATGTCTCGGAAGTTGACTTTGAAGTCTCGCGTTCCGAAGACGCCTTTG
>SXXK01000088.1 GCA_005791255.1 Planctomyces sp. | reverse complement strand
ATCACAGTCCGGCCCGGCATGGCGGCATTTTCCACCGGCACCAGCTCACTCAGCGGTCCCCGCGACATCACCATGCCACCGGGATGCTGCGACAGATGCCGGGGAAAATTCAGCAGCGATTTCAGCAGATCGAGGATTCTGCGGCCCAGCAAAGATTCCGGATCCAGGCCTCCTTCCTGCAGTCGCACAGGCAACTGCTCTTCGCTGTCCACATGCTCAAGCTGCCCTGCGAGCCGATCCACGGCATCAGCCGACAGCGCCATGGCACGACCAATATCGCGAATCGCCGATCGCGGGCGATAACTGATCACCGCTCCCGTCATCCCCGCTCGGTCTCGACCGTAGCGGTCGAAGATGTACTGCAGCACCTCTTCCCTGCGCTCGTGCTCAAAATCCACGTCGATGTCCGGAGCTTCATTGCGTTCGCGGCTGACAAATCGCTCGAACAGCACATCGATGCGTCCGGGATCCACGGAGGTAATTCCAAGACAGAAGCAGACTACGGAGTTGGCTGCAGAGCCGCGTCCCTGACACAGAATTCCCCGATCTCGCGCGAACCTGACAAGGTCATACACCGTCAAAAAGTATGCCTCGTAGTGCAATTCCTCAATCAACGACAGCTCGTGCCGAATCATGCCGCGTATCCGCTCGGGAACCCCCCGCGGATAACGCTCCGACGCGCCACTCCAGGTCAGATTCCGCAGATGCTCAACCGGTTGCAGCCCTGCAGGTACCAGTTCCTCCGGATACTCGTAACGCAGCTCGGACAGCGAAAAACAGCACTGCCCTGCAATCTGCAATGTCCGTTCCAGCAGTTCACGACGTCCGCCGAAAACTGCCAGCAGTTCGTCCACGGGCTTGAGATGACGCTCACCATTCGGGAACAGCTCGTGCCCCAGTTCCTGCAGCGAACTGCGATTGCGAATTGCTGTCACCACATCCTGCAGGGCCCGTCTGCGGGGGCTGTGGAAATGCACGTCGTTGGCGGCCGCAACCGGCAGCCCCGCCTGCAGACACTGCTGCAGCCAGCGCTGCAGTCGCTCGCCATCCCGAGGACCACCGTGCAGTTCTGCCAGTGCACTGCAGCGATCGCCGAAAATCGCCCGCACAGTCAACAGTGTGTCTTCCGGCAGGTCTCTGCTGACTCCCGGCAGGCAGCGTCGTTCATAACGCAGACGAGTCTCTGTTGAGAGGGGCAGGCAGCAGTACAGATCCGCAGAATAGTCAGCCACATCCGACATCAGAATGCGACACTGTCCCTTGTCCACTCGCCGACGGCCTGCAGTAATCAGGCTGGACAATCGACCGTAGCCGGCACGATTCACGGGCAGCAGCGCCATTGCCGGACCATCCTCGGGGACAATCTCCGCCCCCACGATCAGCCGCACCCCGGATTCCTTCGCCGCCACATGCGCTCTGACGATCCCGGCGAGTGAATTGCGGTCAGTGATGGCCAGGGCCGAATATCCCAGCAGCTTCGCCTGGGCGAACAATTCGTCCGCGTGCGACGCCCCCTCCAGAAACGAGTAATTCGTGCGGCAATGCAGTTCTGCGTACCCCGGCAGTACCGGGGCCGCATCATCCGCGCCGCCGTAGTGCACCGCCGTCAACTGCTGCGGGCTGGCAGCCTGAGTGGCTCGTGTTCTGCGTTTGCCGGGAGGTGGATCGGGCATAATTGAGTCTGTCTTGTTCCCGCGGGATGTTCAATTGTAGACTTCCACTGAGAAAAAAACGGCCTGACAGGGAGGTTCCGGATGATCGTGCTCTGGGGAATCGCCATCGCAGCAACATTGGCACTCTGCTGGATTTACGGCGGATACGGGGTATTCCTGCAACTGCTCTGTACCCTGTCACGCCAGCAAAATTCTCAGCTCGACGCGTCCTCCGAGGAGGAGTGGCCGGACGTCACCATTCTGCTGACAGTCCACAACGAAGCCCGCGTCATTCAGCAGCGACTCAGCAATCTGCTGGCACTGGAATATCCCGCGGATCGCCTGCAGATTGTTGTGGCCTCTGATGGATCCACAGACGCCACCTGCAGTCTGGTGCGGGCACTCAACGAACCTCGCATCCGTCTGCTGGAGTATGCCGGGCTGGGAAAAACTGCGGCTCAGAATGCCGCCATGCAGCACATCAGCTCGGAAATCATGGCTTTCACGGACGCCGACATTCTCTTCAATCCGCTCTGGCTGAAACAGGTGGTGCGGCACTTCCGAGACCCGGAAGTGGGCGCGGTGGATGGCCGACTGTGCTACGGCAGCCCGGCTGTGGCCCAGGTCCAGGCCAGCCAGGGACGGTACTGGCTGTACGAGATGAAGCTGCGACGCCTGGAATCCCGACTCGGAATTCTGGCTGTTCTGTCCGGAGCCGGTTTTGCCCTGCGTCGCTCAGCATTTGTGCCGATGGATCCCGCAATCGGTGAAGACTGCATCGTGCCGCTGGATGTGGTCAGTCAGGGCCTGCTGGTGGTCCATGACCCTGAAGCTGTGCATTTTGACGAATTTGAGACGGATACCGGGGTCACGCTGCGGCGACGAGTCCGGATGACGCTGCGCAACTGGCAGGGCACGTGGCAGCGAAGTCGCCTGCTGAACCCGCTGCGACATCCGGGCTATGCCTTTGCCCTGTGGTCCCACAAGATCCTGCGCTGGCTGTCGCCGGTATTTTTGCTGGCGGCGACGGCCTCAGCCGCGGGACTGCTGCTGCTGCAGGTCACCGTTCCGCGTCTGCTGCTGGCCGGCCCCTACGCCGCACTGTTTCTCGCTGCAGCGTTTCATCTGCTGTTTGAACGTCGCAGACGCCTGCTGCCGGGAACCGGGGCCGCCTATAGTTTTGTTCTGGCCAATACGGCGTTTATCATTGGCGTTGCAAAAGCCCTCGCCGGCTGGCAGATTCGCGCCTACCGCAACACCTGATGTTCGAGGTTTCCATGATCAGCAACCCCTTTTCGTTTCTGGCTGCCTGTATGACTGCTGCTGCGTTTGTAACCTGTGCCTCTGCCGGCGATCTGCCACCGGACAATCCGTTTGCCAGCCCCAGCCCGCTGGTGTTTCAGACGCCGCAGTTTGACCGGATTCGGGACGAACACTTTCGACCGGCATTTCTTGAAGGCATGCGGCTGCAGCTGGCCGAAATGGAGGCGATCACCGCACAGCAGGCAGAGCCCACCTTTGAAAACACGATCACGGCCATCGAGAAATCAGGAGCCCTGCTGACACGCGTCCGCAATGTCTTTTCCAACCTCACATCCTCACACAAAAACGACGCTCTGCAGGCCATTGAAACTGAGCTGGCCCCGCTGCAGGCTGCTCACTCCGACAACATCCTGCTGAATCGCAGCCTGTTCGCCCGAGTCAGTTCCCTGTGGGATCGTCGCGAACAGCTCGGACTGACGACGGAACAGCAGGAGGTTCTGCAGCAGCACTACGAGGGCTTTGTGCGGGCCGGGGCGCGACTGACCGACGAACAGCAGGTCCGAATTCGGGCTCTGAACGAAAAAATCTCGCTGCTGGAGACCAAATTCGAGGAAAACCTGCTGGCCCTGCTGAAAGAACGCTCGGTCGTGGTGGACTCGGTCGCCGAGCTGGACGGAATGTCGGACCTGGACATTTCCGCCGCCGCAGAAATCGCAAAAGCCCGCGGACTCAGCGGCAAATACGTCATCGAGATTTCCAATACGACCCGGGTCCCGATACTGACGTCACTCAATAATCGAGCGCTGCGGCAGCGTGTCTGGGAGGCATCGGCCTGGCGCGGACTGGGACGCAACGGAGGCCTCGACAATCGACCGCTGGTACTGGAGCTGGCAAAACTAAGAGCTGAGCGGGCTCAGCTGCTGGGCTTCGACAGCCATGCGGCCTTCAAGCTGCAGAATCAGATGGCCCAGACACCGGACGCCGCTCGAAAAATGCTGACCGATCTGGCACCGGGAGTGATGGAACGAGTGCGTCAGGAGGCCCGGGATCTTGAACAGATGATGCGGGCCAGCGGAGCGACTCACGAACTGGCGCCGTGGGACTGGGAATACTACGCCGAAAAGCTGCGCAAGGCCCGTTTCGACGTCGATGAGTCTCAGGTCAAACCCTACTTCGAACTCAACTCAGTCCTCGAAAACGGGGTGTTCCACACCATGAATCTGCTGCACGGTGTGCAGTTCCGGGAACGTACCGACCTGCCCATCTTTCACCCGGATGTGCGAGTGTTTGACGTGCTGGAAAAAGACGGCACTCAGATCGGACTGTTCTTCTTCGATCCATTCCGTCGCGAAACCAAACGCGGCGGTGCCTGGATGAGCTCGTTTGTGGATCAGTCCGGCCTGCTGCAGGAACGTCCGGTGGTGGTCAACACGCTGAACATCCCCAGACCAGGCGCCGGGGAACCGGCACTGGTCAGCTTTGACAATGTGGTCACACTGTTTCATGAAATGGGGCATGGTCTGCACGGCCTGTTTTCAGACGTCACATACCCGTCGGTCGCCGGCACCAATACTCCCCGGGACTTCGTGGAATTCCCGTCGACCTTCCAGGAAGACTGGGCGATTCAACCCGCGATTCTGGCGAATTACGCGCGGCATTACAAAACCGGTGAACGCATTCCTGCGGAGTTGCTGGAGCGAGTGGTGAAAGCCAGTCGCTTCAACCAGGGCTTTGACACACTGGAATATCTTGCGGCAGCTATCCTGGACCTTGAATGGCACAGCCTGACACCCGATCAGGTACCGACGGACGTGGAGGCTTTTGAAGCTGCGACGCTGAAGAAGTACGGCGTGGACCACCCGGCTGTGCCGCCGCGGTATCGGACGCCATATTTCGCGCACATCTGGTCCGGCGGCTACTCGTCCAGTTACTACGCCTACATCTGGAGTGAAGTGCTGGCTGCCGATGCTTTTGCGTTCATGCAGAAGCAGGGCGGAGCGACTGCGGCCAACGGCGAAAAGTTTCGTCGTGAAGTGCTGTCGAAAGGCAGCAGCCGGGATCCGATGGAATCGTACAGGGCTTTCCGTGGCGGAGCCCCGACGGTTGAAGGCCTGCTGATTCGGCGTGGATTGAAGTAGTACCGATTGGCAGACCGGTCCGGCCGAAAATGCGGCAGCGGCTGCCTCGGCCGCCACGGCCAGAGGACCGCAGCGAAACAAATGAACATTTGAACACTCATTCGGCTGAGTCAACGTTTCCTGGAACTTTCCGACAATTTTTCTTCCAATCAAGCCTGATTTCTCAGCGGAAAGATTGACAATTTCGGGTGACATCTGCATCCTGCGCAAGGTGTTCAGTGTCGCATGGCCACGTTGCCTGAAATTCGTCACCTGCAATCAAAAAACCAGGCGTTTTTCCGGTTCCTGAGCGTGGTAAAAGATCGATACACGACACGTTCCCGGCCACGGTGTGCGCTTGCACGCTTGCCAGCTGGTCACTGGTGTCCGGCTGTCCTGTCTGGTGTTTTGTCCTGTCTGAACAAAAGAATGTGACCTGGCAACCTGCAAAAGTTCCATTCTGTGGTTGATGGGCGATATTCGTTCTATTTTTCCAGTCTTTTCGTTTCAGGGAGACGTCGTCATGAGGAAATGGAAGCCGAGTCAGCGCGGGTTTACGCTGATCGAGCTGCT
>SXXK01000087.1 GCA_005791255.1 Planctomyces sp. | reverse complement strand
TCATAATGCAGACCGTCACCCGCCAGATGACGCTTGCACACAAAACCCGCGATCTGCCCGTTCACCGCGACACAGATCGCATTATAAACTCCATTACCCAGCGACAGCGGCAGGCCAATCGTTGCCAGCAGACCGTGTGTCCGGGGAACTATGGCCTGCAGCTGCTGCCAGGCGGTCCGCCAGACATGCGGAGCCAGAAACATATCCTCACAGCCATAACCCGTCAGACACAGCTCCGGCAGACAAAGCACCTGTACGCCCTGCCGCCGCGCTTCGTCCAGCGCCTGACAGATCCGCTGAGCATTGCCCTGCCAGTCCAGCGGAGTCTGATTAAGAATACCGGCACCCAGCCTGATACGTCGCATGAAAATCCCCGGCCACCATTCCGCAGCCATCACTGTGCAGCTTCCACTGTGCAGCTTCCACTGTGCAGTTTCCGGCCCACCCGTCTGCGATCGCTGCACACTTCAGTGTAGCCGGTAAGCGGCTGCAGGCAGCCCGGGCTCTGCGGAATTCCGGCGAAAATCAGGCTTTCCAGGGGGCAGAATGCCATCCGGTCTCAACCAGCCCGCTGCTGCTCAGCACACAGGACGATCCTCGTGCAACCCATGCCGCTCCAGCAGTCGATACAGCTTCCGGCGGTGAATCCCCAGCACCCGGGCCGCCCGCGCCTTGTTGCCGTTCTGCTGCCGCAGAATCTCAACAATGTGAGCCTTCTCCAGATCCTCCAGGCGACTCGGCAGACCCCCGACTTCCGCTGCGGCAGCCGGTACCTTCGCTGCCATTCGCTCATCCGCCGAACGCTCATGGGCCCTTTCGAACCCCGCAGCTCCCGCCGCCGGCTGCTCTTGCACCACCCGTGGGGCAAATCCCGCCTGCACCTCCAGCGGCAGATCCGCCAGCGTAATCACCTGCCCATTCGCCAGAATCTGAGCGCGATCCACGGCGTTTCGCAACTGCCGCACATTCCCCGGCCAGTGATAATGCTCAATCGCCTGCATCGCTTCAGCGGTGATTGACCACCCGTCGCCCAGAAAACCCCGCGCCAGCAGCGCAATATCACCCTCGCGCCTGCGCAGCGGCGGCAGCTCCAGCGACATCACGTTGATCCGATAATACAGGTCCTCGCGAAATCGCCCTGCCACCACCTCGTCTGCCAGATTCCGGTTCGTGGCCGCTATCAGTCGCACATCCACACGACGTTCGCGATGCGAACCAACTTGCCGAATGGAACCATCCTCCAGAGCTCGCAGCAGCTTCGGCTGCAATGCTCCCGGCAACTCCCCAATTTCGTCAATGAACAGCGTGCCCCCGTCCGCAACTTCAAACAGACCCGCTCGATCCTCCGTCGCTCCCGTAAATGCCCCCTTCCGGTGCCCAAATAATTCGCTCTCCACCAACTGCTCCGGCAGGGCCGCACAATTGATCGTAACAAACGGCCGACCCGCACGATGACTTTGCTGCTGCAAGGCCCGCGCCGCCAGCTCCTTCCCCGTTCCGCTCTCACCCTGAATCAGCACCGGCTTGTCGGTCGGCGCAACCCGCTCAATCAGCCGAAACACATCCTTCATCCGCTGAGATTCCCCGACAATCTTCACCGGCGGCTGGGAACGCTCAACCAATGCCCGCAACTGACGATTCTCACGCTGCAGACGGCTGCGGTCCCACGCCATCAGACAACGCTGCTCCAGCTCGTCCAAAGGAAATGGCTTCGTCAGGTAATCACAGGCCCCCAGCTTCATCGCGTTGACTGCACTCTCAATCGTCCCCTGACCCGTCAGGATAATCACCTCAGTCTCTGCCTGTGCCGATTTCATGCGGTCCAGAACCTCAAGGCCCGTCAGCCCCGGCATGTTCATGTCCACAACAGCCACATCAAATGTGCGTCGATCACACAGTTCCAGAGCCTCATGGCCGTTGGCCGCAGCCGCCACACTGTGACCCTTCCGCACCATCCACCGCGCACAGGTCTCTCGAAAATCCGGATCGTCCTCGACGATCAACAGACTGAATGCCGGTGATGACATGCATACCTCCGCCCGACGGCCTGAACCTAAAAATGACTGCGAGTGTGCGAAAACGGCGCATCTGTGTGCCTGTATGTCGCGCTGCGGTCGCAATTACCGGAAATTTCTGGCGTTTGCGACCCCGGTACCGGAGACAAGCGAACGGCATTCCGAAGTCAAAAGATTCGTCATGCGAGGGATTCAGTCGGGATCCGGCAGATGGTGGTCCCCGCGTGACGGCTGCAGCCGCGGCAGCACCAGTGAAATCTCCGCTCCTCCGGACGGCCCATTTCCTGCGGCAATCGTCCCTCCGTGCAATTGGACGATGCGCTGCACAATCGCCATCCCAAGCCCCGTGCCTTTCTGTCTGGTGGTAAAGAACGGCTCAAACAGCCGTTGGACAGCATCGCCCCTCAGCCCCGGGCCGTCATCACTGAAACGCACCAGAACTGCTGCCCGACCGTCCAGCTCCGTGTTGTCAGTCGACACACTCACACATCCGCTGTCGCCGCAGGCATGCAGCGAGTTTTCCAGGATGTTGCGAAAGACCTGCTCCATCCGGTGAATGTCCACTTCGCACCGGGGCGGCTCCTGCAGCAGCTGTTCCTGCAGCGAAATCTCCCGATCGCAACGGATCCCCGACAGATTCTCCCACTCCTTTCGCCAGATTGTGCTCAGATCGCAGTCGCGGAATTCCAGATGGATCGGAGACGCATATCCGCGCACTTCTTCATACAGCCGGTACAGGTCCTGCAGAGCGGTGCGCGCCCTGCGGGCCAGATCCAGCTGTTCCGGCTGCTCCTCCAGATCCAGCGTCAGGATGTCCAGACAGGCCTGAGCACGCTGCAGAGCATTGCGGCTTTCGTGAGCCAGACCGGTGACCATCTGTCCGATTGCCGCCAGCCGTTCCGACTGCAGCAACTGTTTCTGAACCCGCTCAAGATCCGACAGATCGCGAATAATGCCGGTGAAATAATTGCGGCCGGCTATGTTAAATTCGCTGATTGCCAGGTGCACCAGAAACTCGTCACCGTTTCTGCGAACGGCGTTGATCTGTCGCCCGATGCCGATAATGCGGGCTCGCCCCGTCTGCAGGTAACGGGCCAGATAGCCATTATGTTCGGAACGCCAGGGCTGTGGCATCAGCATCGAAATATTCTGGTCCAGCAGCTCCTGCTCTGTGTAGCCAAACATACGAGTCGTGGCGGGATTGGACGAGACGATGATTCCTGATTCATCAATGGTAATGATGGCATCAACCGCGGTATTCAGCACAGCACGATAACGAACCGCCTCGTCCGGCCCGAACTTTGGCGTTCCCAGTCCGGCGTGCAGCAGCACCAGATAAACATCTTCGTTGTCAACCAGCCGCAGCGGAGCCGCATGAATGGCCCAGCGAGAGACGGATTCATCGAGCCGAGCTGAGAATTCCGCCTGCAGCTGAAATCCGGACCCGGTCCTGAGCATGTCCTCCCAGTGTCGTCGCAGCATCGGCAGATCCGACGGCATAAGACACTCTTCCAGTCCGCGACCAAAACCGTCGGGATGCGGTGGCGTTGATGCGTACCGGAACTGACCCTCGCGATCACAAATGAAGGCTCGTACCTGTGGTGGGCTATGCTCCGGCAGAGCTGACATGTGTGCAATCCTGGTGGCGACTCATTGAGACACTGGCTGAAATCCGGCCGCTCAACAGCCGGCCAGGCTGCAATGGTGGTGAACTGCGTCGTTCGCAGTTTTGACCTGTGGCATGGCTGCGATCACCGGGCTGTGGTGCCTGCTGTGAATGATCGGCCTGACTGAGCAGACTGGCTGCTCTGATACTATTCTACCAGTTCAGAACCCGATTCCGCAGCACGCAGTTGCCGTCCTGACAACAGTTTCCATAACAATGGCGGTGGCACTGATTGCAGGGCCTGCGACATGCAAACGAATCTGCAGCCCGGCTGCAGTCCGGCAGATTCACTTCACTGCAGCAGGGGTTGCCTGACCTTCAGGCGCTGCGGCCGCACCCGGCGCCGCTGACTCACCTGCCGCCAGTCTGCGAATTCGCAGTTTCCGAAAATGCACCTCTGAACCCTCGCTCTGCAGAGCCAGATGGCCGCCAGCAGGCCGAGCCCCCGTCACTTCACCAGCCCGCCTGCCGTTGATTTCCACCGAGATGCGGCCATTCTGACAAACCACGCGACACTCGTTCCACGAGTTGATTGGGCGAGCCAGGCCGTCAGCCGCCTCAAGCATGTTGTCAGTCATCGCGTCGCCACCCGGAAAGATACTGCCAGCCTTCGGTTGATGCAGCTGGATCTGAATCGCCGTCGGCCAGATGCGATCCTCACGCTGCGTATGCACCAGAATTCCGCTGTTGCCATCGTTGTCCTGCGGATACTTCCACTCGCCCGTGAACTCAAAGTCCTGCCACTTCTCAAGCGTCCACAGAAATCCCTTCATTCGGCCGCGACAGATCAGGATCGGTTCAGACTCACCGGGCTCTCTGAGTATTGTCCAGTCCGGATCAGCACCCTCCAGTGACTCAGCAGGATACGCTTTCCATCCCTGCTTCAGATCGGCCGCCAGCAGATCCAGAGCCATCGCGGCAGGCTCGGCAGGTTTTGGGTCAGCCTGAGCAGACACGGGTGATTCTGCCTGCAACCACAGGACAGTGATCAGCAGCGCCTGACTCACTGCCCGACAGAAGCTGCGCACGCACCACGCCGCAGCAGAGACGCCAGCCGCCACCGCGGGCGCATGACAGTGCCGCAGTTCAGACGTCCGGGGCGGAGTGCCTGCAAACGCGTTCATGGGCGATGCCAGAGAGATTGGAGGCGAAAGTCGTGTTTCGGAAACATACCGGTATTCTCCCGAGAACCGTGCACGGAAAGCAAGTGCCCACTGATTGAATCGTCGCAGCTCCGGAAAATTCGGACTCTGACGGACGCCCCAATCGACCGCCATTGTTGACAATCGACAACATGTTTACGCAACGGAACGCGAATGCATCACCCTGTGTTCATGATGTTGCCCTGTGACAACATGGTTTACAGTGAATCGCAGCCTGCCGGATCCGCAGAAGTTTTTTTTGATTTGCTGTAAGATGATTTGCAGTAAGGGTTTGCGATTTTTTCTGTGGGTTCGCGACAGCTTCCCGAACGACATTTGGTCCGCCTTTGGTCCGGCGTTCGCTTTTACACTCTCACGTCCAACACGGTGCAACTGACCGGATAAAAGTACTCGGAAGGTCGAACTGATCGACACCCGAAGTTCTTTCCGGCTGACACCTCCGGGGCCTGTTCAACAGGTTTGCCTGCAATCCCGTCGAAGCGATTGCTCTGCAGATTCGACACTGTTTCACAAGTCTCAGCTGGATACTGCTTCTTCTCTCTCGACAAACACAGAAAAATAAAGAGCACAACAATGATTAAGAACTTCCTGAACGACGAAAACGGCGTAATTGTTTCTGCTGAAATCGTACTGGTTGCGACCATTCTGGTCCTCGGTATGGTGGTTGGTCTGGCCGAACTGCAGAGTGCGATCGTTGGCGAACTGAGCGACGTCGCTTCGGCCTTCGGTAATGTGGACCAGAGCTACAGCACTTCCGGTTACGTGTCCTACAAGGCCAGCGGCGGAGTTAAGGCTCGCACCTACGGAGCCTCCTACTATGACGTCCCGGACGAGTGTGACTGCGACGAAAACCTGTCCATCGTCTGTGACGATCCGGGTGAAAAGAGCAGCTACTGAGTGCTGCTGAATCCGGGACGGTTGTCAAATCCGCAAAGCAGGGCAGGTCGTCAGCGACCTGCCTTTTTTTATTGGCTGCCTGATGTTCATCTGCTTAAACATCGTCTTTGCCATTCTGATCAGCCTGTTTCACGAACCGCGCGGCAGAAACTCAGTGAGACGATTGTGGCACATCTTTCCAGAAATTCACAAAGCCATAATTCGCATGGTTTTACGTCGCTTCGCGTGGTTCTTTCGAGAGTCGGATCCGCACACCTGTGCCCATATGGATCGCGCTTAGCAACCTCGGAAAAATTTTGAGCAGACATCGGCGGAATGACAGGACATCTCCCTGAAGATCCTGACTTCCGCTTGCTGCCGTCAGGTCCTGCAAAGTCCCGGTCGAAGGGGGCTTTGCCTGGCGTCGACCCTGATTGCGGCAGAGAAACGGACTTCTGGATGGCCTCGGCAATTCTCATTCTCTCTCCCGCGTTACAGAAAAAGAAAAGATCGAAACAATGATTAAGAATTTTCTCCGTGATGAAGCTGGCGTAATCGTGTCAGCTGAAATCGTGCTGGTTGCAACCATCCTGGTTCTCGGCATGATCGTTGGTCTGGGCGAACTGCAGAGCGCAATCGTTGGCGAACTGAGCGACGTCGCCAGCGCGTTCGGCAATGTTGACCAGAGCTACAGCACTTCCGGCTGGGTTTCCTACAAGGCCAGCGGCGGAATCAAGTCCCGTACCTACGGTTCTTCTTACTATGACGTTCCGGACGAGTGCGATTGCGACGAAAACCTGACGATCGTGTGCGACGACCCGGGCGAAAAGACCTCCGACGACTGATTTGTTGTCGAGCTGGAACCCCCCCCGTGGCAAGTGAAATTGCCGCATCAAGGCAGAGCCGTAAGGCTCTGCCTTTTTTTATTGCCTTCACGCTCCCCCTCCGCAAAAAGCACTTTTCCCTGTTGACGATCTGCCTGTATTGTTGTATTAGTGCAGCAGTACAAGATGCATCCAACGGGGACAGCGGCAGTGCAGCTTCACATCAACGCACACGATAAACTTCCCATTTACCTGCAGGTGGTCAACCAGATCAGGTACCAGGTAGCTTGCGGGCGACTGCAGCCCGGCACCGAACTGCCGCCAATTCGCGTGCTGGCAGAAAAACTGATTGTGAATCCCAACACCATCGCGCGTGCCTATCGCGAACTGGAAGTTCTTGGCCTGGTCGAAAAACGTCGCACTGCCGGCACCTATGTCGCCGATCCGGGCTCACCACTGGCCCGCGAGGAACGCCTGAAAATACTCGCCGAACGCATCGATCAGCTGCTGGCAGAATCAGAGCTGCTGGGAGTCAGTCTCGCCGATGTTACGCAGCTGCTGAACCAGCGCTATTCCGTCCTGACGTCGCAAAATTCGGGGGATTGCTCAAATGACTGACACCACGTCGCCGACCGGCTGTCTGATCAGCATCTCCGGACTCAGCCGGCGTTTCGACACCCGGCTGGTGCTGCAGAACATCTCCCTGCAGGTTCCTCGTGGAGGAGTGTTTGGACTGATTGGCGGTAACGGGGCGGGCAAGACCACGCTGATTCGTCACCTGCTGGGTATGCTCAAGCCTCAGTCAGGTTCCGTGCAGGTTTTCGGGCTTGACCCGGTCACCTGCCCTGTCGCGGTGCTTGGCCGCATCGGGTATTTGTCTGAGGACCGCGACCTTCCCAACTGGATGCGGGTGCGTGAACTGATTGGCTACACCCGGGCCTTTTATCCGGCCTGGGATTCGGGATATGCGAAGCAACTGCTGGAAGCTTTCCAGCTGGACCCGCAGGCTGGCGTGAAGACGCTCTCCCGTGGACAGCGAGCCCGCATGGGGCTGCTGCTTGCACTCGCCCACCGCCCGGAACTGCTGATCCTTGATGAACCGTCATCGGGGCTGGACCCGGTCGTGCGTCGCGATATTCTTGGATCGATTATCCGAACCATCGCCGACGACGGACGGACCGTGTTTTTTTCCTCGCATCTGCTGGATGAAGTGGAGCAGGTGGCTGACCATGTGGCCATCATTCACCACGGAAAAATCCTGCTGACTTCCACCATAGATCAGCTCAGGGAAACTCATCGACGCATGACACTGCGTTTTCCTCATGCAGCCTCCGTCGCTCCGCCCCTGCCCGGTACGCTGTCTGCGGAAGGCAGCCAGTACGAATGGACTTATATCTGTCACGGCGAAGCCGATCAGTTGCGACAGGCAGCCGCCACTGTCGGAGCCCGAATTCTGGATGAAACTCTGCTCACCCTCGATGAAATCTTTGTCACTCGCGTCCTGCAGTAATTCAGATTTTTGTGTCAACAGGAGCCTCGCATGCACTCTGTTTCCGGTGCTATGCTGTGGGAAATGATCAGGCGTGGCCGCTGGCAGATTCCCGGCTGGTTTTTGTTCGGCAACGCCTTCCCATTTCTGCTGTACGCCGCGTTCAGTCATTTCCAGGCGGACTTTGCCGACCCGTCTTTTGTGATCCTGCACGTGATTCTGCTGCAGTTAACCATGCTCATGTTCGGGCTTGGGATTGTAGCCGCTCAGGGCTCACTCTCGCGGCTCTTTCTGCTGCCCGTTTCCACGGCACGCATCGTCGTCTGGCACCTGCTGCCCGGCGGCCTGCTGCTCAGCCTTGAAGTCGCTGCTTCGCTCAGCATGCAGAATGCCTGGTTCGGACTGCGGCAGCCCGTGTTTGGCCCGGCACTGTTTGCTGCATCAGCGTGGGCCTCTGCTCAGATGCTGGTTGGCCTGTCGCACCGCGTACTGCGATCCATTCTGCTGGCTTCCATCCCTCTCGTACTTTCATTCTGCTGGTTCGCAGCGCGGTACGGTCAGTGGTTTCAGCAGCCATCGTATTACTGGTACGAGGTCACCACCGTGGAGATGTGCACGGCGATGCTCAGCTGTGCCATCTGTTGTTTCCTGACCGTGAAAGCCGTTGCTCGCGATCGCTGCGGCGAACGCCTGCAGGCATTGCCCCTCTGGAAAGCTGTCGAGCATTCACTGGAACGCATTGCCGATCGGCTGTTCAGATCAAACTCAGAATTCCGGTCCGCTACAGATGCACAACTGTGGTTTGAGTGGCGATCGAAGGGTATTGCACTGCCGACAATTGTGGCTTTCGTGGCCTTCATGAATGCCGTCGTCGTGCCGATCAGACTGCTGATTACCGGCAACTGGGCCGAATCTCTGCAGGACTTCGAAGAGTTTGCGATCGGCGCCGGTCTGCTGCTGCCGCTTGTCGCCGCCCTTGCCGGTTTGCTGCTGGGGACGACGTACAGTGGCCCACAGTCCCGGGATCATGCCGCCACAATTCGCGACCTGAATACTCAGGAGCCATTCGATCAGATGAGCAGCTTTCTTGCCTCGCGACCCATCACCAGTGCTCAGTACGCTGCTGTGATTCTGCAGACAGCCGCTCGCGCCGTGGGCTGGGGCTGGACGCAGTGGGCACTCGCCACATTCACCGGAGGGTTCCTGAGCCTGTTGACAAATGTCCCGCTCCCCGGCATGGTCTTTTCTGCCGGCAGCGGCTGGTATCTGCCCGGCACACTGCTGGCGGCGTGGATCGGCATCACCTGCGTGGCCTCAGCTGTCCTGACCGGGCGATTCGTCCGCTTTTCCATGGCTTTTGTCTCTGCCATCCTTGTCTCCATCGTGTTCAATCCGGTGACCGACCAGTGGGCCTCTCAGCAACTCAAACAGATTCTGCTGCGCGGCCTGTCCGGGCTGATCTGCCTGCTGATACTGATCGGCACCTCGCTGGCTTTCGCCTCGGCCGTCCGCAGGGCCCTGCTCTCGTCTCGAGCCGTCCGACGCTGCGTCGGTTTCTGGTTTGTGCTGAACTGCGTCGCACTGCTGCTGCAACCTCCGGGACTGCCGCCGTCAGTCCTTCCCTGCATCCTGTCCTTCACCACCCTCGTCATTCTGCCGTTTGCCACGACGCCTCTGGCCATTGCCTGGAATCGCCACCGGTGACCGCCTGAACTTTGATCACACCGAGTCTCAGCGGCCAGCTATCCGGTTGCAGTTGTCAGGTTTGCAGGAGCTTTCCATGATCGTCTCGCAGCATTCAACAGTCTTCAGTTCCCCTGTTCACCGGTTACTGCTGCCTGCCGTGTTTGCACTGGTTGCCCTGTGCACCGGCCTCGTCCCGCCATTGCTCCGCAGCATTTTTCTTCGCGGCTTCGCGTGACACGTGCACCCCCGCGACGCTAAACCCGGTGCACGCGCTGTCTCCATCGGCTGCATGCCATTTCGATTCACTCATGTCCCTGCGTGGTTCAGAAACTGCCGCCCGTGTTGCGGGGCCAGCGATCGCCGCAGTCCGGGCATCCTGTCACGGGTCCCAGCCAGAACCATGCGTGTGCTGCCGGTGCGGGGGGCAGCAATTGGATTTCACGCCGCGCATAATAGCCCTCGGCAACCCCTTCCGCGTCATCGAGGATTGCCAGGCAGTCCGCATCAACCTGATACAATTCCCCGGTGATGGACAGGCCGGACGGCCATTCCACCAGACCCGGGTAGCGGCCAAGGTCGAACAGCCTGTACAGTGGCTGAGTCCTGGCGGGGCCCAGAAATTGTGACGACTGCAGCAGGTGGTGCAGTGCCCAGCCGCGTTTGAGTGAGCCGTAGACGAAGACGATCTGAGACATCCTGCGGGGTCCTTTGCGGCGGTTCTGTCGGTTGTCCGGGAATTCTGCCGAATTTGACTCGGTTTTGAAATCGGCCCCCTGTTCGCGGCTGCGGGAACATCAATAATCTCAGGGCATCCGCCGGCCCGGCAAGCGTCGGACAGCCACCCCCGCGCTGGTGGTGTTGTACGGTCGTTGTGTTCCTGCCGATCAATGTTCAGAAAGACTGTGAAATGTCGGAATGTACTCTGCCTGCGACTCTGGCTGAACTGCGTGCCAGTGGCTGGAAATCCCGTTCGGTGAAGCAGGAGATCCGCGAGAACTTTCTGCAGCAGCTGGCAAGTGGTTCCGAGCTGTTTCCGGGAATGGTGGGATACGAGCACACGGTGATTCCCGAGATCAGTCTGGCGCTGCTGGCGGGCCATGACATTTTGTTTCTCGGCGAAAAGGGTCAGGGAAAAAGTCGCCTGATGCGACTGCTGCCGCGATTTTTGGACCCGGTCATACCGTACCTTGACCTGCCGGGCTGTGCGGTTCACGAGGATCCGTGGCATCCGATCACGAAGCAGGGGAAAGCCTGTGTGGCTCAGCGGCCCGAGACGGAAATTCCGATTGCGTGGTGGCCGCGGGAACAGCGGTATGCCGAGCGTCTGGCCCCGGGAACTCGGTTTGCCGACATTATTGGGGAAATTGACCCGGCGGCACTGGCAGCCGGTGCCAGCATGTCAGCCGAGGAAGCTCTGCATTTCGGCCTGATTCCGCGGATGCACCGCGGTCTGTTCGCCATGAACGAACTGCCGGAGCTGGACGAGCTGGTGCAGGTGGGGCTGTTCAACATTCTCGAGGAGCGAGACGTTCAGATTCGGGGCTATCCCATTCAGTTCGATCTGGATGTGATGATACTGTTCTCGGCGAACCCCGCGACCTACAACCGCAGCGGCAAGGTGATCCCGCAGCTGAAGGACCGTATCGGCAGCCTGATCCAGACGCACTATCCCGAGGATCGGGATGGTGGCATTCGGATCATGGAACAGGAATGCGACATTCCGCTGGACGGTCAGTTTCCGGTGGCCGTGCCGTGGTTTATGAAGCAGATTATCGAGGAAATCAGCCGGCGTGCTCGACGCAGTCGCTACATCGACCAGCAGTCCGGCGTCAGTGCCCGATTCAGCATTGCCAACTATCAGACGATGATCGCCAGTGCTCGACGCCGCGGCGCGTTGCTGGGAGAAGCCCCGGCAGTGCCGCGAATCAGTGATCTGGGCCATCTGTATGCCTCGTCACTGGGCAAGCTGGAGATTGATTTGATGAGCAGTCATCAGATGAGTGAAAAGCAGGTACTGGATGCGGTGATCAGCGAAGCGGTCAAGGCGGTGTTTGAGGAATATGTTGAGCAGCACGGTCTGGACGAGATTTCGAAGATCTTTGCGAAGGGGGTCCGCATTGAGGTTGGAGATCTGCTGCCCAGTTCGCACTATGAAACGCTGCTGAAGCGAGTGCCTCCGGTGTGGGACCGGGCCTTCGAAGTGAATGCATCAGAGAATGCCGCGATGCGTGCGTCCTGTGTGGAATTTGTGCTGGCCGGACTGCATGCGACCGAGCGGATCAGTCGTTCGCAAAAGCACGGGGTCGTCAGTTACGACCTGTAAGCGGCAGCTCGGCGTTCGCTGCGGACTCGGGCAGGAACGCCCGCGCAGCGTTGGCAGCGCCTTGTACAATGTCTCACGCGAAGCC
>SXXK01000086.1 GCA_005791255.1 Planctomyces sp. | reverse complement strand
GAGAATTTCCCTTGCATGGACTGAGGAAATCAGTGAGGACATCAGAACAATGCTCCCGGAGTATGCGCAGATTGCGTCGCAGTGAAAAAAACAAATCGGTCAACCTGCCTGATAATATCAGGAGGCTGACCGACCGTCAGTCACAGCGGGCTGTTCCCTGCCATTCTCGGGAAAAGTCAGCTGAAATCGGGAGCATCGGCGAACAGATCATCCAGCACGGCTCGCGAGGCCACCGTACCGGGCAGGCTGGCCGGCAGAGTTGTCAGCAGTGTCGGATTCGCATAAGCCCCGGTAATTCTGGAAATCTTCGTGCCCCCGACGTCCTTCCTGCCGCCGGGCAGGCTGTAAACCTTTTGGTCCCAGAGGAATACGTCGTCGCTGGGACGCACAAAATACCAGACTCCGGTGCTGGATTTGACCCACTTTGCGTCAATCCCCTGCCACTTGTCCAGCTTGCTGTCCCACGTTGTCAGCTGCAGCGATGTTTTGGCCGCAAAGCGTTTTTCTGCGTCTGTCAGCTCCGTTTCGGCCTCCGCGAGGCGGGCCGGATTTTCATGAAAACGATCGTCGAGGCGACCTACGACAGTCCCGGTCGCCGCTTTCGAGCCGTCCCAGCGAGTCAGGGTGCCGTCCGGAGTAATAAAGTACCATTTGCCATTCCCCCGGAACCATTTTTCCTGCAGTCCGCCCCAGTTGGTGTTGCTGGCGGCTGCCTGCGTCAGATTCAGTTCGCGATCCAGTTTCGCCGCTGTGGCCTTCAACAGATCATCATTGGTGGCTCCACTGCCGGCTGCCTTCGCCTGTGTCAGCAGCTCGGGACGCAGATGATACGAATCGTCCAGAATGGCGATACGAGTTCCATTGGCGCCGGCTTTCGTGTCCCACAGATGCAGCGAACCGTCCGGGGTGATGAAGTACCATTTCCCAGTCCGATCCTTCACCCACTTCTCACCCTTCTTCCCGAAGTTTTCCGAGTATGCTCCGTTGCTGGTGAAACCATAGGTCTGGTCCAGCTGATATGCCAGTTCGGCACTGCGGGGCAGTGGCTGCGAAGCCGCGTTGTTTGCCGTCCACGCACCGACCAGTGCCGTGCCTTCGCTGGAGACGGTAAATACCGTGCCATCCGTGAGGGTCGGGAATGCCGCGGGAAACGGTTTGCCCGGATCGCTGCTTTCAAACTGCAGACGTCCGTAACCGAGAGCATTCAGGGTGATTGTGCCGAGTTCGACAGCATCACCGCCGGGAACACGCACCTGCACTGAAAACTTCTGATTCGCCGTGCCCCCCCACACTTCCACTTTGAATTCACGCTGTGCGGTGCTGCTGCCCGCCGGTGTCATTGTCTCATGCAGAATAACTCCCTGCAGAGCACCTGTGCCGTACAGCGGGATCTTTGTCTGAGCACCGTCGCTGAGATCATCAGAGATCGGCAGTACAGCAGAATTCCAGGTGCCGGAGACGACCGAGCCCACCGCGATCTGACTGCCTGCACTGATGGCCGGAAACTGCGCGGGAAAGGCGGAAAAACCGGGGCGAGCCACATCTGCAAATCGGAGCCAGGCAGTGCCCACGGCATTGGCCTGCAACTGACCAGCGGTGACACCGTCAATCACCACGGACTGTGAGCTGCCGGGCTGCAGATTCCAGACTTTCAGCTCGAACTTGCGCTTTGTGACAGTGCCTTCCTGCTCGGCTTCGTATTCTGCCTCCAGTGCCTGTCCGGCGATCCCCACGGCGTTGACGTAAACGCTGGACTCGAATCGATCATCCTCGTTTTCAACGGCCAGCTTTCCGGTCATTTCAGGTGACAGGCCGGATGCGGCCGGAGCCAGTCTGATGGTCTGTCCCGCGGTCAGCGGCAGTGTCAGACCGGCCGGAAACGGAGCCTCACCAGGATCGTTCGCCTGGTTGGTGAACTCAAACTGAGCGAGACGCGATCCGGGCACAGTGATCCGCCCCAGCAACGTCGTTCCGACATAGGCGTCATAGCCACCGGGCTGGGCGTTGAAGATATCAAATTCCAGCGAGTGTTTTCCGTCGCTGAGCTTGTATTCGGCCTTACTGAAGGACGTGCCGGCACCCTTCAGAATGGTTTCAAGGGCGATGTCGGCACTGAGCAGCTGCCGCTGCTCCATCAATTCCGCCTGCTGCCCGGCCAGGACAGCAGTGTGCGGGTGATGTGAAGAATCTGCAGATCGGCGACGGCGGGACCTGGCTGGAAACGTGAGCGAAAACATAGGTGGAATTCCGTGGTGTTGCTGAAACAGGCAAAAAACGCGCTGGCCGCTCTTCTCAGGATGACGCCAGCCTTTGCGCAACTCTGAGTCGCACACAGCGACAGTCAAGCGAAACATCAATCGCTGGAATCCGTCGCTGTCTGGCCGGCGGAAGAATCCGGCAGGAGGTCGCATTCGCCAAGTTTATGCTTCGGATTTCGCAGAAAAATCCGCAGAATGCGCTGCGAAAAAGTCGATGGATCGCCCGAATTTCCGAGGTTGTTTCCTGCTGATAATTTTTTGCAACACTTCGGCAAACTTGCCAAAAACCGTGCCGACGGGAACTCAGCCGAAAATTCTCAGCAACAGCATTGCCGGATGCGGGAGCGGGGCTGATTTTGAATTTCCGCAGCGGCACCGTTTAATAGTCAGCGTGCGAGGGCCCCATTCGGGGTTCTGTCTGCCAGAGTCCTGTTTTTCAGAAGGCTGTTTTCCCCATGGTGGCTCCCATTCGTGTTGCGGTGACTGGTGCCGCAGGTCAGATCGGCTATGCGTCCATTTTCCGAATTGCGTCGGGCGAAGTGTTTGGCCCGAACCAGCCGGTGATCCTGCATCTGGTGGAAGTTCCACCGGTCCTGAAGGCTCTGGACGGCGTGCACATGGAGCTGGATGACTGTGCATTCCCGACTCTGGCTGGTGTCGTGAAGGCTGACAGTGATCATCTGGAAGACGGTTTCCGTGACTGCAACTGGGTGCTGTGCGTTGGCAGTATACCGCGTAAGGCGGGCATGGAACGAGGCGACCTGATCCGCGTGAACGGTCCGATCTTCACCAGCACCGGTCGTGCGATTGCTGCCGCTGCTGCTCCGGACGTTCGAGTTGTGGTGGTGGGCAATCCCTGCAACACGAACTGTCTGATTGCGATGAAGAATGCTCCGGGTGTGCCCTCGAATCGCTTCTACGCGATGACGATGCTGGACCAGAACCGCGCAGCATCGCAGCTGGCCCGGAAGGCCGGCGTTCCGGTGGGTGCGGTTTCGAATGTGGGCATCTGGGGCAACCATTCGGCCACTCAGTACCCCGACTTTTATCATGCGAAGATCAACAGTCGTCCTGCAACTGAGGTGATTACCGATCATGCATGGCTGCAGGGTGACTTCATTTCCACGGTCCAGAAGCGTGGTGCAGCGGTGATTGCGGCGCGCGGGGCTTCCAGCGCCGCCTCCGCCGCCAATGCTCTGCTGGACACTGTCAAGGGCATCATCCGACCGACTCCGGCCGGCAGCTGTTTCAGCGCGGCGGTCTGCAGTGACGGCAGCTACGGCATCGAAGCCGGACTGATCACCGGGTTTCCGCTGGTCAGCGACGGTCAGCAGGTTTCCATCGTGCAGGGGCAGACTCACACTGCATTCGCTCAGTCAAAAATTGACATCACGATCAATGAACTGCGTGAAGAGCGTGAGTGTGTGAAGGACCTGCTGGGCTGACCATCCGCGGTGATCTTTTCTGAGAGCACAGCGACGCCGGGGCCCCCCCGGCGTTTTTTATTGCCCGCTGACGGCCGGTTCGCTTGCATCCGTCGCCAAAACACTGTGTGATGATCCCGCTGTCGCTCCCGCGACGGTGCCCGGCTGTCGTCGTCACGCTGCACAGCGCGGGCAGTCTGATCGTTCCCGCCAGGAGTCCAGCTGATGACCAGCCTGAATCGACGTCGCTTCCTGTCCACTGCTTCCGCCGCATCGCTTGCCTTTGCCGCCCCGGCCATCGGCCGTGCAGGTATGTCCGCCAATGACAAAATCGGGGTCGCCGTCGTCGGCGTCAACGGCCGTGGCGGCGAACACATCAGCGAGTTTTTGCGGGATGACCGCACGGAAATTCGAGTGATCGTGGATGTTGATGAGGCAGTTGCCAATCGCCGCTGCGACGACATTGAGAAAAAGCAGGGACTGCGTCCCAAACCAGTCTCCGACATGCGGCAGGCCTTCGATGATGACGCCGTCGATATCATCAGCACCGCCACTCCCAATCACTGGCATGCACTGACCGGCATCTGGGCCATGCAGGCCGGCAAGGATGCCTACATCGAAAAACCGGTGTGTCACAATGTGCTGGAGGGCACTGCGCTCATCGCCGCCTCCCGCAAGTACGGTCGCATGTGTCAGGTTGGAACCCAGTGCCGTTCCAGCAAGGCCATCATCGAAGCGGTTGCATTTATGCGGGAAGGTGGCATCGGCGAAGTCAAGCTGGCCCGCGGGCTGTGTTACAAGCGCCGCAAAAGCATCGGGGCGAAGGGGGATTACGCTATTCCCGCCACGGTCAATTTCGACATGTGGAGCGGACCGGCATCGCTCACCGATCCCAGATGCACTCGCCCCAACTTCCACTACGACTGGCACTGGCAGCGCCACTATGGAAACGGTGACCTGGGCAATCAGGGCCCGCATCAGACCGATATTGCCCGCTGGGGCCTGGGCATCGATACTCACCCGTCACGCATTCTTGGCTACGGTGGCCGCCTGGGCTATCAGGCCGAGCGCAAGGATGACAAGTATGTCGACGCAGGTGACACCGCCAACACCGAAGTCTCCATCTACGATTACGGCGATCGCTGCATCGTCTTTGAAACTCGCGGACTGTCCGTCGATGACAGTGACGACACCGAACTGAACACTCTGTTCCAGAGCAAAAGCGGGAACAAGGTGGGAGTGGTGTTTTACGGCTCGGAAGGCTATGTCGTGCAGGATTCGTACAGCCACTGCTGGGTCTATGACCGCGACATGAAGGTGGTGAAGGAATTTAAGGGTGGTGGCGAACACTTCAAAAACTTCGTCAGTGCCTGCCAGTCCCGCAAAGTGGAAGATCTCGCCGCCGACGTTCGCGAAGGGCATCTGTCGGCGGCCATCAGCCATCTCGGCAATATTTCGTTCTACGCCGGGGAATCCAACCGGCTGGCTGTTGCCGATATCTCGGCCGCTCTGAAGGACTTCAGGTCGCTTGACGACAACGAAGCCACTCTGCAGAGGACCATTCAGCACCTGAAGAAGAACGGAGTCAACACGGACGCGGACTTCCTGTCACTGGGAGCGTTGCTGGAATTTGATCCTGAGAAGGAGCAGTTCACCAACAATCCGTCGGCCAATGCCTGGCTTACCCGCGAATACCGGGCGCCGTACATTTGTCCGACAGCCGACAAGGTCTGAGACTTCAGGCGCGCGCAGGCGACTCGGGAAAACCGAAGTTCTCCCGAGTCGCTGCATGCATGGATTCAGGCAGTTGGCCGGATCTGAGGTCGCTCAGTTGCCGGTCGATTCCAGCGTCTGAGTATCAGCGGCCTGCTTGCGGCTGGCTTCCACCTGGTTCGTCAGGCGAAATTCCGGCCCGGCCGGGAAATACTGCACGTCGTCGGTCAAATAATCCGGGGACGGCAGCGTCTGGCCACCGATGGTCGTCTGACATCCGGTCAGGACCGCTGTCGACGCCAGCAGAGCAGAAAGAGTCAGCAGCTGTCCGGCACGGAAAGAGAGTGTCTTCACGAGAGATCGCCTTTTCATCAGTGTCGGCTGAAAGCCCCGCTGCGTTGCGTATGACTCCGAACGCTCTGAGGGCAGTAGTCTTCCTCTTTATTCGTCCGTCACGGTCCGCAGAATTCTCAGAATCATCCCAATCGTTTCAGCTTTCACGTTCTTCAGATTCGCAGCGACGACGCTTCGGCAGAAAATGCCGTCCGCAGTGCGGCTGCACCAGACTCCTGACTGTTCCGAGCAGAACTCATGAAAATCGCCGGTATTCAAACGGATGTTGTATTTCGGGACACGGCAGCCAATCTGGCGGCCCTGGAAACCACAGTACTGAGCGAGGTCCGTCAGGGGACGGATCTGACGATTTTCCCCGAATGCTACGCCTCGGGCTACTGCTTTGATTCTCTCGAGGAGGCTCTGCAATTCGGCGAATCAATCCCGGGACCATCCACCGATCGCGTGGCCGCACTGTGCCGGCAGTTGCAGACTCACGTCGTCTTCGGACTGCTGGAGCGGGACGGCGATCAACTGTACAATGCAGCAGTGCTGATCGGCCCTGCCGGCCTGATCGGTTCGTACCGCAAAGTGCATCTGCCGTGGCTGGGGGTGGACCGTTTCACCACCGCGGGCGAAAGACCGTTTGAGGTCTTTGAAGCGGGTGGTGTCCGCATTGGCATGCTGATCTGTTATGACGGGGGTTTTCCGGAAGCTTCACGAGTGCTGGCACTGAAGGGTGCCGACCTGATCCTGCTGCCCACCAACTGGCCTCCCGGAGGCACCTACATGGCGGACTTTGCGATCAATTCGCGAGCCATGGAAAATGGAGTGTACTTTGCGGCGGTGAATCGCGTGGGTACGGAGAACGGTTTTAACTTCATTGGCAAAAGCCGCATCTGTCATCCCACCGGAGCGACTCTGGCAACGCTGGATCAGCCGACTCCTGGGATTCTGCGTGCGGAGATTGATGTGCAGATTGCGCGCACGAAGCGGGTAGTTCGGGTGCCGGGGAAGCATGTGATTGATCGGATGGCAGACCGTCGACCGGCGTTGTACGGACCGGTTGTGGAACCGCACGACCTGCTGCGTCCGGGCCGCGATGAGGCTCTGTAGTGGCTGACAGCAGCGACTGCGAATGACTCGCGTTCGAAGCGGCCCGGGCTTTAGCCCGAGATCACCACCTGGCACCCCTCGCCCCTGGCAGGGGAGAGCGACGGTCTTGAGGTGAGTCAAGGTGTTCGGTGGAAAAAAGTGTTGTTGGGGTGGTGTTCGATGGTAATCGAACGGGCGGTGGCGAATGTGCGGGCGCAGCGGGGGCCCGCCCCCGAACCTCGGGGATTTTTTTAGGCATGGCGCCGCGGTTCAATCTTGTGTGGTTAGCGTCTGGACGGTAACCTCAGGTCTGATCGGTCAAACAGAGGGAAGCTCTGCGGGGACGCAACTTCCTAAGGCATAGTCGAGTCGCCGCGGCGTCAATCGCCGTGAGCACGCGTGGTGGCTGGTCCTTGATCAGCCACCACCTTTTCCTCTCCTTTTGTTCTCCACGTGGTCTTGGTTCTGACCATGCTGTTGAGGATGGTCAGCAGCTTTCGCATGCAGGCGACGATCGCAACCTTCTGCGGCTTGCCTCGGCTCACGAGCCGACGATGGAATTCCATCAGCACGGGGTTGCGGCGTATGCCAACAAGACTTGCCATGTACAGCACACGCCGTACCGAGCGGCGTCCGCCCGACACCGAGCGACGACCTCGCGACTGGCCTGACTCATGGACGATCGGTGCGACTCCAGCGAGCTTTGCGACCTCACTGCGGTTGAGTT
This sequence comes from Planctomyces sp., assembly GCA_005791255.1. GTDB lineage: Bacteria > Planctomycetota > Planctomycetia > Planctomycetales > Planctomycetaceae > SXXK01. The sequence continues at coordinate 5,418 of SXXK01000086.1, read as the reverse complement.
GTCCCAGTTCCGGCAGCTCGGACAGCAGCGTCGCTGTCGTCACCGCTCCGACTCCCGGAACGCTCATCAGCACCTCGACGCTGGCGTTCGTTTTCGCCTCCTCCGCGAGGAAACGTGAGATCTCCGCGTCCAGCTTGTTCTGCAGGCTTTTGAGCGTTTTGAGAACTTGCTCGATCGTCTTCTTCATCTTGGGATCTGACTCCTGCTGGAGACGATTGTTCTCCTGTCCAATCATCTCCAGCACCTGCTCACGACGCCGCACGACGGCGTCTCGGGCCTCCTGCTCGGCTGTCTTCACAGGAGCGGCTGGCAGTTCCGCCGTCTGGCCGAACTGACAGATCACTTCCGCGTCGATCGGATCAGACTTTTCAAGCCGCCCCATGGCGCTCGCGAACTGACGGACCTGTCTCGGATTGGCGATTGCCACTGGGATCCCGGCCTCCTGCAGCGTCTTAACGAGATCCTTTTCATACCCTCCGGTGGCCTCACAGACGACGAACACAGAGTCGCCGTCCTCCAACTTCTGTACGATGGCCTTCTTGATCGCAGTTGCTGTATTGGAGATCGTCTTATGGATCTTGCCCTGAGAGTCTGCGATGTCGAGCCTGCTCATCGACACATCGACACCGATCACACGTTCTGCCTGATTAGAAACTGTCATTGTCCCATCCTAGTAATGCGAGCTCGCTGTGAGGCGGCTCTTGCGACGGTTCGGGTTAAACAACAAAGGCTATGCGCTCTGGCTCTCCCACGATCTTGATGACCCAGGGGCAAATCGAACTGCATAGCCGTCTAATTCCGGCTGCAGACCGGGATCAGATAATCATACCACCGCTGGCGACCGGCGGAGCTGAAAAGGTCCATGTCTCCAGATACTAGGGGTCGGGGGTGAGGGGGCAACAGACACTAAAACCCACACCACAGCAACCATTCCGACAACCACCATCGCTCACCAGTGCAGGACCTCACGCGAAGACGCGAAGACGCGAAGAACTGCACTGTGCTGTGCGATGTGCCGCAGGTCGCACGCTGCAGACACTTCACAAACGTCCCTGCAAAACACGGTGACACCGGGTGAGTCCTTTCACCCCTCACCCCCGACCCCTCTCCCCTTCCAGGGGCGAGGGGGGCCACTGCTTCTTTCACCACAAAAAAAACCAACCACCAACCACCTCCCGGCAACTGGCAACTGGCAACTGGCAACTGGCAACTGAAAACTGAAATCTGAAAACTAAATACCCCCTCGCCCCCAACGGGGGAGAGGGGTCGGGGGTGAGGGGGCAAGACACCCTAAAGCCAACCCCACAGCAGCCACGCCGACAACCACCACCGCTCACCAGTGCGGAGCCTCACGCGAAGCCGCGAAGACGCGAAGAACGGCACTGTGCTGTGCGATGTGCCGCAGGTCGCACGCTGCAGACACTTCACAAACTCCCGAAAAACTCATGGGCACCTTCTCGCTCTGCGTGATTCCTGCGCGGCTTCGCGGCTTCGCGTGAAACAAACGTCCCTGCAAAACACTCCTGCGTTGCCACGAGCGACCTGGAGTTCACTGTTCTGCAGGTGCGTCTTCCGATGTCTGCGCCGGGGCTGCCGGACGACGACGATCCAGCCAGGCCTGCAGCAGTATTTGAGCTGCCAGCTTGTCCATTCGTTCCTTGCGCTGCTTCTTCGTAAACTCCGCTGCCAGCAGCAGACTTTCTGCCTGCCATGACGTCAGTCGCTCGTCCTGAAACTCACAGGGCAGTCCGAACAGACCGGTCAGCCAGGTCGCAAACCCACGTGCCTCCTGAGACTTCTGACTTTCATCACCATTCATGTGCAGCGGCAGACCCACCACAAAACCCACCGGACGATATTCGGTCAGCACCCGACGCAGAAATCGCTCATCCCCCTGCAGTCCCTGCCGCTGATGATTGTACAGCGGACTGGCAAACCGCTGGTCACGATCCGATACCGCGATTCCCAGACGCTTTGTTCCGTAATCAAATCCCAGCACCATCCCGTTCTTTGGAAGCAGCGGGGCTGATTCCGCAGCCGACTGCTGACCATCCAAAGCTTCCATCAGTTTGCTCCCTCCACGCTGACCGAACCGCTTCCCAGCGTCACCAGCTGCGGCAGGCGATCATTCAAACCGCCGGACCTGAAACCTTCAAGGTCCAGCGTGACCTGGCGAAACCCCAGTTCCCGCAGCCGCTGTGAAATCTGTGCACGCTGAGGATTGCCCGCAGCTGCCACCAAATACTCCAGCGGCAGCTCGATTCGCGCCAGCTCATTCTGCTCCAGTCGCACTCGCAGTTCCCGACATCGCAGCAGTTCGCGCAGAAAAACCTCCGCCTGATCAATTCTCAGCGTCCGCTCTGAAGTCACCTCAACACCATAGGCAATTCGACTGGACAGGCATGGCGATGCTGGCTTATCCGCAGAATTCAGGTCCCACCAGACTGCCAGCTGTCGAACATCCGACTTCCGCAGTCCGGCTTCGATCAGCGGGCTGCGCACGCCGTGCTGCTGAGCCGCCTGCATCCCCGGGCGATGATCACCCAGATCATCCAGATTTGCGCCGTTCAGCACGGTTCGGTCTGGATAACTCTGAACCAGCTGCTGAATCGCCCGATACAGCGTGTCCTTGCACCAGAAACAGCGATCGCCGCTGTTGCGACGATATTCGGCTCGCAGGAATTCTTCGGTGAACAGTTCCTCGTGTGCAATCCCGATCCGCACTGCCTCCTGACGCGCCAGCTCACGATCGGCTGCCGCCAGACTGGGACTGACAGCCGTCACTGCCAGCGCCCGGGCACCCCACTGCAGTGCCGCGGCTTTGGCAACCACCGCACTGTCAACTCCGCCCGAATACGCCACCACACACGGTCCCAGTCCCCGCAGCACCTGCAGCAGACGCTCCGCAAGGTCGGCCGAACTGTCCTTCACGGTCTCGGTCATGGATTTCCAGCGGATTCTGTCGTCAGGATGCCATCCGGTCCGCAGCGGACCAAACCAGACACTCGCCTGGCCACCCCAGTTAACTGCTCTGAGCACTGACTGTCAACCCACCCCAGCCACACTCACTACCACAGCCACGACAGCAGGCTGCCATTTTTGCAGGCATCTAATTTGCAGGACCAGAGAATCAAAGCTGCCGAAGAGGCATATTTCGACGGATTCGCTAAACTCTGACGCTGTCGAAAACAAGAGGTGCAGTGATGTCAAAACGTGACTATTACGATGTTCTGGGAGTTCCTCGCGGTGCTTCGCAGGAAGAGCTGCGGAAGGCTTACAAGAAGCTGGCCCGCAAGCACCACCCGGACTCCAACAATCAGGATCCCGAATCCGCGAAGAAGTTTGCTGAGATCACGGAAGCGTGGGATGTGCTCAGCGACCAGCAGAAACGTCAGCAGTACGACCAGTTTGGGCATGCGGCCGCGGGCGGGGGCCAGTCGTTTCGAGGCGGAAACCCATTTCAGGGTTTCGGAGCTGGCGGTGGTGGCATGCAGTTTGACATGGAAGATCTGCTGGGCGGCATGTTTGGCGGTGGTGGCGGTGGTTTCGGGGGTCAGCGTCGTGGTGGCGGACGTGCTCGTCGCGGCGACGACGTTCGCGCCGAGATTACGATTCCATTTGGAGTGGCGGCGGAAGGCGGTGAGCACACTCTGACGCTGCAGAATGGATCCGGTTCCGAGCGAATTTCGGTGAAGGTTCCGGCCGGCATTGATCAGGGGCAGACGATCCGGCTCGCCGGACAGGGTAACCCCGGTCCTGGTGGCGGAACTCCCGGCGATCTGCTGGTGACCGTCTCGATCGCACCGCATCCGTGGTTCAAACGGGAGGGGTTCAATCTGATCCTTGAGGCTCCGATCACTCCGGCCGAGGCCGTGCTGGGGACTCGCATTGAAGTGCCCACGCTGTCCGAAGGCACGGGGGTACTGACGGTTCCACCGGGTACTTCCAGCGGGGCGCGTCTCCGACTGCGGGGCAAAGGCATTCGCAATCCCAAATCGGGTGAACGTGGCGATCAGCTTGTAGCGCTGAAAATTGTGGTGCCGAAGGAATTGTCGGATTCAGCGCGGGCTGCCTGGGAACAGGTGCAGCAAACAAGTGCTGAAACCCCGCGGCAGCAGCTGTGGCGGTGAACTGCCGCACTTCCCGGCGAAATTCGAACTCAGCAGGCTACGGCGTATTGAAGATGCGGTCCCCGGCGTCCCCGAGGCCCGGCAGAATATAACTGCGTGAATTCAGCTGGCGGTCGATCGATGCCGCAAACACCTGCACGTCCGGATGCACACTGGTCAGTTGCTGCAGACCCTCCGGGGCCGCAATCAGGCAGGCAAAGCGGATCTGCGGGACCCCCCAGCGTTTCAGCAGCTGCACTGCATGCAGGATGGAACCTCCGGTGGCCAGCATCGGATCGACGATGATGGCGACATCCGGGGGATTCGAGTCGGGCAGCTTCTGATAGTACTCCACCGGCAGGGCCGTGGCTTCATCCCGGCAAATCCCCAGGTGCCGTACCTCAGCGTCGGGCAGCAGTCTCAGAAACGCGTCGGTCATCCCCAGTCCGGCTCGCAGAATCGGCACGATCGCCAGTCGCCCTTTCAGCCGGAAAGCCGGGGTGGCTTCCATTGGCGTCTGCACAGTGCCTGACTGCAGCGGCAGATCGCGAGTCAGTTCAGCGGCCAGCAGTGACGCCAGACAATCCACATGCTGGCGAAAAATCGCCGGCGGAGTGGCGGAATCCCGCAGTCCGGCGAGGTGATGCTGCGCGAGGGAATGCTGCAGCGGAGTCACTGAGGGATGCTGAAATTGCATACGGGCCGACCTGACATCGAAAAAATCTTTACGAACTGCCGGCATGGATCATACAGTTTACCCCAGCGGAATTTCCAGCTTTCGACTTGGCTGCAGCCGCAGAGCAGACGATGAAACGGGTGATTCTGCCGAACACTGCCCGCAAGCGGCAGCTGCAGAGAAGATCGAAGTCACAGGAGAACGACATGTCAGACGAACTGCAGTACAGACTGACAGAGACCGACGAATACGAAGAAATCAGCAGTGATGAGGTGGATCGGGTCGTCGAAGCTCTCGATCGCCTGATCGCCGGTGTGCAAAGCGAGAACGTAAAGCACTACCTCGAAGAGGCTGCCAGCAACATTTACTTCCTCGTCTACGAAGAAGAGGCGGACGACGAACTGGACGAGACCACGGAGCAGGCCGCCTGAAGACCAGGCAGTGATCGCCCCCGCAAAATTCAGCCCGGCCTGCTGCAGGCCGGGCTTTTTGCTGCGCGGATCCCGGACACCCTGACCAGCATTCCGAAATACAAAAACCCGCGGCCATTTGGCAGCGGGTAGAGAATCCGACTGAGAAGCCGTCAGAGACTCAGGTGCCTGTGAAGTTCACAGGATCGCTCCACGGCAGCGT
>SXXK01000085.1 GCA_005791255.1 Planctomyces sp. | reverse complement strand
TTGGTAAAGCAGCAGCACAGCATGGCATACGGGAGGGAAAACCCTAACCCGAGATCAAAATCCGCGACCTGACCCGATTCAACGCCGGTCCTCACCCTCAACCCGCCGCTGCTCCTGCTCAAGGCCTGCCTGATAGTTCTTCAGGATGCCGGCAGGGTCATCTTCAAATACCTGGCGACATCCCTCGCAGCACACATACCAGGTTTTCCCCTCATGCTGCACGGCAATTGTCCCTCGCCCACCCGTGACAACGCATTTCTTCTCCCCGCCCCCGGCCACCGCCAGTCGCTCACCATCGCGAGTCATGCCGACTTCGAACATCCGGCGCCAGTCAGCGCCACCTGCGGCACGCTCTTCCAGCAGCATCGTCCAGCGAATATCGCTGAGCCTGCGAACGGTCAGGCGACGGGACTTCACCGCATCATCTTCTGTCTCAAAAATCCACTCCGCCCGTTCATTTGCTGCATCCGCGTGCGCGGGCTGCACAGCGACGAGTGACAGCTCCTGCTCACCCTCCTGCAGCGCCAGCCTCAGTCCCTCCGACGGCATCGCTGCAGCTGTGATTCGGATCTGCTGCAGTCGACTGCCAGGCCTGAACTTCAGCACCAGTGCCGCCTCCGAGTCACGGAATTGCCAGGTACCAGTGACTGCTTCCGCATTGGCACCATTGCCCGAACCTCGCCGTGCCTGCAGCACAGCGCGCCAGTTCCCCACCAGTTCTCCGGGCCTGCCAATCCGCTGCACCGTGGCGGCACGCTGCACGGCCAGTGCAGAATGCTGCGGCTGCTCGTCAGACAACAACACCGTCCGGCAGGTGCACAGCCAGAGTGTCAGGGTCAGGAAGGCAGCAGCAGCGGAATTCATCAGATGAGCCTCTGTTGAGATGAGCCTCTGTCAGGAGGGATCAGTCGAGAGTCACGACACGCCGGCTTTTCATTTCCGACCTGGGCAATGACAGGGCTTCCGCGTGACGCACATTCACGGAGAACCCAAGTCGCTGCCGCAGGGATCCCCGCAGCTGCTCAAGCAGCTGCTCAGCCGAAAGTCCCGCCACCGGACCGGTTTCCACCGCCACGCACAGGTCCTTCATGCCCTGCACCGTGCTCACCTCCAGGCGAAACTCCGTAAAGGCGGGAAAGTCTCGAACGACGGCTTCAACGCTGCCGGGGAACACATTGTTGCCGCGAATGATCAGCATGTCATCCACTCGGCCAAGAATCCCGCCCTGCAGCCAGCGGAGCACTCGTCCGGTGGGGTCCGGATCGCTGCTGACCGTCACAAGGTCTCCCGTGCGATATCGCAGCAGCGGGCTGCCGGTGCGCCCCAGATTGGTGATGACCAGTTCGCCGGTCTGACCGTCTGCAACCGGGTTTCCAGCCGCATCGACAACTTCGGCAATGCACTCGGTCTCCAGCAGGTACATGCCTCCGGGACGATCTGCCGATTCGCTGGCCAGCGACCCCAGCTCTGTCATACCCCAATGGTCGATGACCCGGGCTTCCCACTGCTGTTCGATCTGCTGCCGAGTGGAAGTGATGGATCCGCCCGGTTCGCCAGCCACAATCAGCATGCGGATGGAAGTTTCTTTCAGGTCCAACCCCTCGGCTGCAGCCACTTCAGCCATCCGCAGGGCATAAGTGGGAGTACAGCACAGCACGGTGGCTTCATTTTCTATCATTGCCTGCAGGCGGACTGCCGTGGACATGCCGCCGCCTGCAAGGCAGAAGTTGCCATAACGCAGAGCACCTTCAAAAGCCGCCCAGAAGCCAAGAAATGGTCCGAAGGAAAACGGAAAAAACAGGCGATCCCACGACTGCAGTCCGGCCAGCATCCAGATCTGCCGCCAGCACTCCATGCACCAGTCCCAGCTGTCTCGAGTATCCATCCAGCGGACCGGGCGACCGGTGGTTCCGGATGTTTGATGCAGTCGCTGATACCGAGTTGAAGGAAACGTCTGGTTGGACCCGTAGGGCGGCTGGGAAGCCTGATCCTGCACCAGATCCTGTTTTGTGCAGAAGGGCAGCCGCCGCAGATCGGCAGTCGTACGAATCTCGGCCGGATCAACACCAGCACTGCGAAACCGATTGTTCCAGAACCGATTTCGCGGCAGTATGCTGTTCAGCAGCTGCTGCAGTCGCGATGCCTGCAGGGTTTCCAGCTGTTCACGATCACACCAGACCTGTTCTGCCTGAAATTCGAGCACGCCAGAGCATCCGTGGTAGGGGGGGCCAATTCGAGATTGTGAAATCTGCGGCGGGATCATACCCGGAGGCGGTATGTCCCACAAATCCGCCACCCTGAGAAGCCCATGATTGACCGGATTCCCGTGGCGAAGTCAGTTGCATTTGAATTCGTGGCGTCAGGGCGTTAGCATCCTGGGTTCTTCGCCCCCCCCTTGTTCCATCGCGGGGGCCGTCCCGACTGTGGGGAACTTCTCTCGGAACAACCCGGTTTCCTGCCGTTTCCAATATCGAACCAGCCGAAGATTTAATAGAATCCGGCCAAATCCAGCACTTGCCGGCAATGCCTGCCGCAGTGACAGATTGATCTGAAAGACAGACTGCGAATGACCAACTCCGACGCTGATCCCCGTAAAAAGACTGACGATTTTGCCAAAAACCTTGTCCATGCCATGTTTGGACTGGATAAGCTGCCGGCCGAAGTCGGGGGTGAAGTTTTGTTTGACGACTACGACGATGCGCCCGCGCCGGGCACGTCCGCAGCCGCCGCTCAAAGCAGTGCGGCCGCCGAAATCATCGAAGCAACCAGCGAATCCGCGAATTCGCGAACCGAATACCAGGACGACATTGATGACCTGATCATGTTTCCTGAAGATGATGACCACGACGAAGTCGCCGAAGCAGACGAAGAGGATGATGACGAAAACTTCGACTTCGGCTCAGATGAAGACTCGGATGAAGCTGACGACGAAGACGACGAAGATGAGGACGAAGACGACGCGGACGAAGTCGTTCCCCCGCAGGCTGGTGCTCGCCCCGCCCGCGTGATCGCTCAGCCTGCCCCGACAGAGCCCGCAGACGAATTCGGCTTCGACTCGGATCCGCCACCGCAGGCTCGCGAAACTGCCCGGCCTGCGCCCCGCGCCGCTCGCGATGAAGAGCCCCGTCGCGACCGTGAAGATCGTGGACGTCGAGGCGGTGATCGGGATCGGGACGGCGGTCGAGGACGAGGTCGGGGCGGTGACCGGGGTCGCTCAGCCGGACGAGATCGCGACCGAGGCCCCGATCGTGATGATCGTCCCCGCGGCGCCCGCGAAGAAACAGCACCAAACGGCAAAACTGCAGCCGGCGGCGGTGGAGATGACGCCTACTGGGACGAACTGGACAAATGGGTTTGGGATGACTCCGAATCTGCTGCCCAGGATGTTCCTGCTTCCGTCGCTGAAGCAGCCGTTGAAAATGATGATTTCGAAGGCGACTCTGTTGAACGTCCGGCGACCTCAGACGATGCCGATGCGGGGGCTGCCGGTGGACGTCGGCGGGGACGTCGGCGCGGCGGTCGCGGCCGAAACCGACGGCGATCTGACGAATCAACAGGCACACGATCCGACGCCATTGCCGGCAATGACGCCGGCTCGGCCGATGTCGATGATGACCTCAGCGAAATCCTGTTCGAAGAGGATCAGGAGGACATTGTCAGCGTCTCCGCCGGAAGCGTTTCTGCTCACAGACGGTCTCGCGATGAACGACCGGCCGCAGTGTCGGAAACTGACGAGTCTGCTGATACTGACGACAGACCGGAAGAATCAGATTCAGAACGCCCCGGACGGGGACGTCGCGGACGTCGTGGCGGACGTGGTTCTGACCGCGAACGATCAGAACGATCTCCCGCCGAACAGCCCGTGCGTCGCCGTCCCGACGATGATGCCGACGATCAGGACGACGCAGAGGATGAGCGACCGATCGGGTTCGACGATGAACCTGCCCCCGAAGCAACTCGGCGCCGCGGTGAACGCGGCCGCTCGGATGCAGGACGAGTTGACGATCGCGGTCCCCGCGGTGAGCGACAGGAACGTGGTGAACGTCGCGACAGGGACGACCGACCTTCAGACCGTAACGAACGCAGTGAACGACCTGCTCGTTCCGAGCGACGCACCGATCGCGATGATCGTGGCGGACGTGGTGAACGACCAGAACGCAGCGAAAGACCAGAACGTGGTGAAAGGCCAGAACGCAGCGAACGACCAGAACGCGGTGAAAGGCCAGAACGCAGCGAACGACCAGAACGCAGCGAACGACCAGAACGCGGTGAAAGGCCAGAGCGAAGTGCCCGCCCCGAACGTGGCGAAAGACCCGAACGCAGCGAAAGACCGGAACGCAGCAGTCGACCGGAGCGCACTGAGGAACGTGGTCGTCCCGAACGTGCTCGCCGCGACCTCGACATTGACCGCGATGAACGCTCCGGGCGTACCGAGCCAGTTGCTGACGACCACAGCGATGATGTGCGCGAGCCACGTCGGCGTCGGCAGCGAGGTCCGGAGGATCGCGAACAGTCACGTGAACCACGTGAGGATCGTCGCGGCAGCGGACCACCTCCCGTTGCACCGGAGTATCAGGATATCCCCACGTGGGAAGATGCCATTGGCTGCCTTTCCCTCAGAACTCCAACCGAAGACCACGCTCGTCGCACCGAGAATCGCTATCGCAACCGCGATGGTGGCGGACGCGGTCCGCGTCGCTGATCAGGCGATGCAGTGCCGCAACTGACCGACTGAAGACCAGCGTCGATAATCAATCGACGCTGGTTTTTTTCGCAACCACGAGGGGACTCTGCGCGGAAGCTCAGATCAGCTGAGAATACCTCGAACCAACTCACCGTGAATATCCGTCAGGCGGAAGTCACGGCCCTGGTAGCGATAAGTCAGCCGTGTATGATCGACCCCCATCAAATGCAGGATCGTGGCGTTCAGATCATGCACGTGGACCGGATCGCGGACGACGTTGTAGCAGAAGTCATCGGTTTCGCCCCAGGTGGTTCCGGGTCTGATACCTGCACCTGCCAGCAGCATTGTGAAGCATCTGGGATGATGATCACGTCCGTAATTGTCGGCGGACAGACCACCCTGTGAATAAATGGTTCTTCCGAATTCCCCGCCCCAGACAATCAGAGTATCGGACAGTAGGTCCCGCATTTTCAGGTCCCGCATTAACGCAGCAGTGGCCTGGTCGGTGTCGCGGCACTGTCCGCGGATGGCAGCAGGCAGTCCGCCATGATGGTCCCAGCCCATGTGGAACAGCTGTATGAATCGCACATCGCGTTCGGCCATGCGACGAGCCAGCAGACAATTGGCAGCATATGACCCCGGACGACTGACATCCGGCCCGTACATTTCGAGCACATGGCGGGGCTCGTCGGAAAAATCCAGCAGATCCGGGACACTGGTCTGCATGCGGAAGGCCATTTCGTACTGTGCGATACGAGCTGTAATCTCCGGGTCCTGACTCAGGCCAAACTGCAGCTGATTGAGCTGATTCAGACGATCGAGGGTTCCGCGACGCATGGCTGCCGAAACACCGGGTGGATTCGACAGATACAGGACAGCATCACCACTGTTGCGAAACTTGACACCCTGATGCCTTGACGGCAGAAAACCGGCTCCCCACAGCCGGTCATACAGGGGCTGATCGTCCGGTCGCCCGGATCCGAAGGAGGTCAGCACGACGTAGGCCGGCAGACTGCGATTCTCGCTGCCCAGTCCATAGCTGGCCCAGGCTCCGATGCTCGGTCGACCAGCCAGTTGAGAACCTGTCTGACAGAAGGTAATGGCCGGATCATGATTGATGGCTTCCGTATTCACCGTGCGGATCATGCACCAGTCATCCGCCAGACTGGACATCTGCGGCATCAGTTCACTGAACCACATTCCGCACTCACCATGCTGCCGGAACCGAAAAACGCTGGGCGCGATTGGAAAACTGGCCTGCCCCGAAGTCATGGTCGTTAATCGCTGTCCCTGGCGGACTGATTCCGGAAGGTTCTGACCGCGCTGCGATTCCATCGCGGGCTTCGGATCAAACAGGTCCATCTGGGACGGGGCCCCGGACTGGAACAGGTAGATGATCCGCCGCGCTTTGGGAGCGTGATGAGGCAGTCCGGCCAGTTCCGGTGGTACAGCGCCGGCTGCCGTGTCCTGCAGCAAAGTCGCCAGTGCAGCGGTGCTGGCAGTCCCACAGGCCGAGTTCAAAAAGACCCGGCGGTTCACTAAATCCTGCAGAGTCAGCGGATTCATGGCAGTAAGGCTCTCATAGTGACAGATGACAGAGACACAAGCCACGGATGCTTCAGCCAAGACTCCAGCCGCTGCGATAATCGCGGCGAATAAAGTGGTCGGCTGCACTGGTATTGGTAACTTTCATCTTTTCCGCATCCCACTCCAGCTTCTGACCGGCTCGATAGGCCACATTGCCAAGATGATTCGCTTCCGTAAGCCAGCCGGCGTATTCAAAGTTGCAGGTTGTGGGATCGCCAGTGCGGCAGGCGTGCAGCCATTCTTCGTGGTGGCCCAGCGATTTCGGAATAAATGGGTCCGGACGACGGAAGTCCTGAAATCGATCTTCAGGCAGCAGCACGTGGCGACCGTAGTCGGACAGCAGCATGCCCTTATCACCAACGAACAGGACCCCGCTGTCCCATGCCGGTACACTGCCATTGGCCACCAGCTCCGGCTTGTGCGAACCCTGATACCAGAATACATCCACTTCGGGCTGCTGAGCAGAAGCTTTGTATTCATATTTGACGTGCATCGAGGCGGGCGCAATTTCCGGGTGCGCCGGGTCACCGAAGGCTTCGATGGTGGAGGGTGCGCGGAGCTTCAGGGCCCAGAACGCAAGGTCCACCCAGTGGCTGCCAAGGTCAGACATTGTGCCATTGCCGAAATCCCACCAGCGATACCATTTGGGACCGGGAAAGTAGACGGAATTGAAGGGGCGTTCAGGAGCCGGTCCGAGCCACAGGTCCCAGTTCAGGCCGGTCGGGATCGGGTCTGCGCCGGCCGGTCGATCCGTGACATGGACGATGTCGCGATTCTTTTGGGCGTCTTCGGCGGACTGCAATCCCCAGGCACGCCCTACCCACACGTGACACTCGGTCACTTTCCCGACGGCACCCGTCTGCACCAGCTCCACCACCCGACGGTAGTTGTCGCCGGCATGAATCTGCGTGCCCATCTGCGTGGCCACATTGGCCTTCGCTGCAGCCTCACGAATGACTCGCGCTTCATACACGCTGTGAGTCAGTGGTTTTTCACAATAAACGTGCTTGCCCAGCTGCAGGGCCGGCAATGTCGCAAAAGCGTGAGTGTGTTCGCAGGTGCTGACCACCACGGCATCAAATTCCGAGGCTCGATCAAACACACGGCGAAAATCCACTTCCTGCCGAGCCTGAGTATGAGTTTCAGCGGCTTTGCGAACCGTACTTTCGTTGACATCGCAGAGGAAAGTGATGTGTTCGGAGGAAACAGACTGCAGATTACCACCACCGCGTCCACCACAGCCAATCACCGCAATTCGCAGCTTGTCGTAACGGGACGCTGCTCGGGCCGAGCCCCCAACGTACAAGCCGGCAGCAGCAGCAAACCCCTGCTTCAGCAGCAAACGACGACTGGAACGAGCTTTACGGGTCATCGGGAGATTTCCTTCCGGGGGACGAGACAATCGTTCATTCGGCGGTCAGTAAAAGAGACCGGATTCTGCACAATCCGCCACGCCGGGGGAAGTGGCAGACACAAGCGACGCCTGGAATCGATCCGAATGGCCGGCCATGTTGCCGAATTCGCGAATCCCCTGCATTCACAGGGCCTCAGCGAAATCGGCATGGATTTGAATCAATCACCCCGGGATGATGACGTTCGAAAAGCTGCCACGGACGCCGGTGGCTGAAGTGCTGGTCAGACAGTAACCACATAGCATTCAAGACTTTATGTACGATATTATCGGCGATATTCACGGCTGTGCAGACGAGCTTGTTGAACTGCTCGAAACACTTGGCTATGTGCAGAATTCAGCCGTGTTCCGGCACCCGCAACGCCTGGTCATCTTTTGCGGTGACTTCATCGACCGCGGTCCGCAGATTCGTGATGTGCTGAACATCTGTCGCGACATGTGCCAGCACCAGGCTGCTCTGGCCGTCATGGGAAATCACGAACTGAATGCTCTGGCATACCACACCCCGGACCCGTCACTGCCCGGCGAATTTCTCCGACGACACACTGAGCACAACCACCGCCAGATTTCTCAGACACTGCAGCAACTGTCGTCTGGCGAACTGCAGCAGGCCCTCGACTGGTTTCGCACCCTGCCGGCCTGTCTGGAACTGCCTGAACTTCGAGTTGTGCATGCCTGCTGGGATGCAGTCGACCTGCAACTGCTGCAGTCAGCGGCAGCCGAACTGGGCTGGATGACTAATGCCTACCTGCATCAGGCGGCACGCTGCGGGACGCAACTTTTCCACTCGATCGAACGCGTGATGAAAGGGCCTGAAATGCGGTTTCCCAACGGAATGACTCTGACGGACCGCGAGGGCATGGTCCGCAAAAGGGCCAGAATTCGCTGGTTTGATCAGCCCGCCGGATGCAGTTTTTCCGATTACATGTTTCCCAGCCTGCCACTGCCGGAATTCACAGCGGCACCGGTTCCAGGCGACATCAGCCCCAGTCCCTACCCACACGATGCTCCGCCGCTGTTCTTCGGCCACTATTGGCTGCGTGATCGCAAACCGGCGCCCATTCGCCATAATCTCGCCTGCCTCGACTACAGTGTGGCACGCGATGGCATGCTGACCGCCTATCGATTTCACGGTAACGGTCCGCTGATTTCTGACCACTTCGTCACTGTTCCGCGTCGTTCCGCGTCACCTGTGTGAGTCCTGCATGAACACCATTGCTTCGGATCAGGGTACCGTCAAAGCAGACATCGCCGTGATCGGCGGCGGCATCGTGGGACTGGCTACGGCATGGCAGCTGTCTCTGCGTGATCCGCGAAAGTCGATCGTGCTGCTGGAAAAGGAATCTTCGCTGGCCTTTCACCAGACCGGCCGAAATTCGGGGGTTCTGCATTCCGGCATCTACTATCGCCCTCGCTCCCTGCGGGCGCAGAACTGTCGCGCCGGAAAACTGGCACTGGAAAATTTTTGCGACCGCTACGGAGTCGCCTGGCGAAAAACCGGTAAGGTCATCGTGGCCTTGCAACAGTCCGAACTGCCGCAGCTGCAGATCATTCTGGAACGCGGCCGGCAGAACGGAGTGCAGTGCGAACAAATCGGACCGGAACGCCTGCGGGAACTGGAACCACACTGCGCGGGCATTCAGGCAATTCATGTCCCGGAATCCGGTATCGTGGATTACCCGGGAGTCTGCAATCGGCTCGGTGAACTGCTGACGGCCGCGGGACATCAGTTGCGGCTCAACTGTCGCGTCCTCACGATCCGGCAGAATTCCACGTGTGTGCAGCTGGAATGTTCGGATGGCACGGTCGAAGCAGCTCAGGTCGTCAACTGCGGCGGACTGCACAGTGACCGACTGGCACGACTCAGCGGTCAGCCGCTAAAGGAACGGATTGTGCCTTTCCGGGGCGAATACTTCGAACTGATTCCCGAAGTTCACCACTTCTGCAACTCGCTCATCTACCCGGTCCCGGATCCACGCTTTCCCTTCCTCGGAGTCCACTTTACTCGCATGATTCACGGTGGCGTCGAATGCGGCCCCAATGCCGTCTTTGCCCTCGCACGCGAAGGCTACAACTGGCGAACCATCAGTCCACGTGATCTGTGGGAATCCCTGACCTATCCTGGATTCCTCAGGCTGGCCGCACGAAACTGGAAAACTGGTCTGGGAGAAATCTGGCGATCCCTGTCAAAAGCGGCCTTCGTAAAGGCGCTGCAGCGTCTGGTGCCTGAAATCCGCGCTGAACACCTGCACGCCTGCCCCTCCGGTGTCAGGGCACAGGCACTGGGCATGGACGGCAGACTGATTGATGACTTTAAGATTCAGCGACATGAACGAGTCGTCAACGTATGCAATGCCCCGTCACCCGCAGCCACTGCCTGCCTGAATATCGGTCGCATCGTGGCAGAGCAGGTCCTGCCGGAACTGGCAGCTGATGGCCAGGTCTTCACCGCGGAATCCTGAACACTGAATCTCAGCGACCCTCGTTCAGCCTGCGGAACTTCTCACCATACTTGCCGGCCAGCTGTGTGTGGCGGCTGTTAAGGTCCACAACCCGACCCTGAATCCAGGCTTGAGTCACCTGGGAATCCGTTTCCAAAGGATCCCCTGTGCTGACAAAAATCGTCGCATCTCGCCCGGGTTCAAGTGAACCCAGTCGATCTGCCACTCCCAGAATCTGTGCCGGATACAATGTCACCGACTTCAAAGCCTCGTCGCGCGGCAGTCCGTACGCCGCTGCCGTAGCTGCCTGATAGGGCAGGTTTCGAGTATTCCAGGTTTCACTGCGAGCAGAACCCGAAATACAAAAACGAATGCCGGCCTTCCGCAGACGCTCCGGCAGAGTGTAGGCGGCATCATAGTCGTCATGATCATTCCGCGGATCACGATGCACTGCACTGACAATCACCGGTACCTGATAACGCCGCAGCAGTTCGGCACAGGATTCTGCATCGTAGCCCCCAAAGATGATCACCTGCAGCTTCTGCTCAACACCAAATGCCACCGCTGCCTGAATTTCCTCCGCCTCATCGGCTGCCACTATCAGCGGCACTTTCCCGGCCAGAACCGACTGCATCGAAGCAAAACGGATGTCGTAACGCTGCGTTTCGGGACTGGCCGTGCGAGCTTTGGACCATGCCCGAGCATCCGTGAAAAGATTCCGCAGTTCCTGCACCTGAGATCCGCCCGCCTCACCACCCGCACCGCCAGCACTCGGAGGCCCGAAGAATGAAGACCGAAACGACGCAGGCCAGTTAATCACCAGCCCGGACTCACGCTGCAATGTCATATCCACACTGGTCCAGCCATCCAGCTGCAACAGCGAGGCCTTGCCGGATACCAGGCCACCGGACGGAGCACTGAGAGCCACCAGGACGCCGTTCGCCCGAGTGACAGGAATCAGTTCACTGTCGGGATTCACAGCCGTCGCTGCCGTCACATTCGGATTCAGCAGACCGACTTCGCTGGTATCAACGGTGGCACGCGTGGAGGACAGTTCAGTCAGTCCCAGCTGCGAATGTGACTCGATCATGCCGGGATAAACATGCCTGCCCTGCAGATCAATCACATCCGCGTTCGGCGGCGGCTGCATCCGCGGACCCAGTTCGGTGATTCGGCCATTGTCAAAAACAATCGTTCCGGCCTCAATCACCGGACCGGAAACCGTGTGCAGGACACCGTTCACCAGCGCCACCGGCTTCTTCTGCGGAGCCCCGGGGATCTGATCAGAAGCCAAAGCCGACTGAACTGAAAGACACGCGGACAGCAGCAACAGACGAACAGAAAATCCGGTCATAAAACATCCGTTTGTGCAATTGGACCAGAGGAACCGAGAATACGAGGAGACCAGGCAGAAAAACAGCAACCGCCGTCTAGGGTGCTGCCTGCTGCTGAACTTCCAGCTGCTGCCGTTCACGCTGCTGCTGCAAGGCCGCCTGATGCCGGAAATGCGCACAATACTCGTCAAAACGCGGCCAGAGTGCCGCCGGATCGTCCGCCCCCGATGACGACTCGCGAGATTCTTCACCCGATGCCAGCACCTTCTGAATCAGCACGTTGCGACGACCAGCAGCCTCCTGCCGCATCTGCTGGTCCTCGTCACGCGAAAAATATCGACGACCATCCACCCAGGTCTGCTCGCAACGCGTGAAATTCGAAAGCGGATCACCATTCCACACCACAAAGTCCGCATGCTTGCCCGCTTCAATCGAGCCGGTCAGGTGATCAATCCGCAACTGCTTCGCAGGATTCAATGTCACAAATTTCAACGCCTCCTCGCGAGGAATCCCGCCGTACTTCACAGCCTTGGCCGCCTCCTGATTCAGATGACGAGCCAGCTCACCGTCGTCCGAATTGAAAGAAACCACCACACCCTGCTGGTGCATCAGAGCCCCGGCATACGGAATCGCGTCGTAAACTTCGAACTTGTAAGCCCACCAGTCCGAAAACGCCGAAGCCATGGCGCCGTGCTTCGCCAGCTCGTCAGCCACCTTGTAACCCTCCAGAATGTGCTGCAGAGTCCCGATCCGGATGTTGTACTCCTCCAGGATCTCCAGCAGTGCCAGAATCTCGTCCTGCCGATAACTGTGGCAGTGAATCCAGCGCCTGCCCAGCACCACCTCCGAAATCGCCTCCAGCTCAAGATCACGACGCGGTGGCAGACCACGGCGACTCTTCTGCCACGAATCATGCCGCTGCTGGTAATCCCGAGCCGCCTCGAAGGCGTCCCGAAATACCTGCTCAACACCCATCCGAGTTGCCGGATACCGGCCACCACCCTCCGTGCGATTGCTCTGCTTCACGTTCTCGCCCAACGCAAATTTGATGCCTGCCGGAGCTTCCGTGAACTTCAAACCATCGCCGGTCATGCCCCAGCGCAACTTGACCACCTGATTCTGACCGCCAATCGGATTGGCCGAACCATGCAGAATATTGGCCGCAGTCACACCACCAGCCAGCTGACGATAAATTGTAATGTCATTGGCATCCACAAAATCTCCGACACGCACTTCGCTGGTCACCGCCTGAGTCCCCTCGTTGACACCACCGTCGGTGGCGAAGTGCGAGTGACAGTCGATAATCCCCGGAGTCAGGTGCATGCCCCGCACATCGACGACCTGAGCATTTGCGGGAATCGGAATGTCTCGGCCCACCGACACAATCCGACCACCGTCAATCAGCAGCGTCGCGTCTTCCAGAATTCCGGCCGGACCGCATGTCCAGATCGTGGCATGCACAAAAGCCACAGGCCCCGTAACCGCCGGCAGTGAGGTACGACCAAAGGATCCCAGCGGGTAATTCACTTCAAATGATGCGGTGACTTTGACCGGGGCTGCCGCTGCAGGCTGAACAGACGGCTTGTCCGCAGCAGCGGTACCAGCAGCAGCCGGAGCTGCTTCAGCAGTGCCGGCAGGAACCGCCGCCGGAGCGGCCGCGTCAATTCGCGATGCCGTCGTCACCGAAGTCGTTCCATCAGGCCAGATCAGAGTCCCAATCGCGGCAGGACGATCACGCAGGGCCGGATCAGGTTCCGTCATTGCCAGTGAAAAACGAATGCTGCCCTCAATGCCCCAGTCCGTGCCAGTGAAGTTGGCGGACAATCGAGTATTCTCAAGACGCACCGATTTGAGTTCAACAACTTCCTTTGTTTTGGCAGGCTGCGGATCCGCCTGTGGCTGCGCCGCCACAGCCGCGGCGTCGGCAGGGGCTGCAGCAGCCGCTGCGGTGGCAGCCGCTGCTGCCGAAGCCGCCCCTGCGTCAGGTGCGTCCGATGCTGCGGGAGCAGCCGGTGCGGCTGCATCTGCCGGCTTGTCTGCGTCCGCCGGCTTGTCGTCATAACGTCGACCCTTGCGAGCCTCAGCAGCCGGCAGCGGGTTCCGCGAAATTCGGCCCTTCAGACGGCCCGCAGTGTCCGTAATCTCCAAATACAACTTCTGCGGAAAGGTCCCGGACTGCGACAACGCCAGTTCGTACGATCCCGCCGATTGCCGAGCCGGCGAAGCCTCATGCTGAAACCGCTGCCCACTGACCCAGGTCTCAATCACCTTTGTCTGATCACCAAACAGATCACCGTCCGTGATCACCAGACTGGCCAGCCGACCCGGCTCCAATGTTCCCAGCTGACTGCTGATCCCCAAAATCTCAGCTGCACCGGATGTCAAAGCCCGCAGGGCTGAAGTTCGCGAAAGACCCCGCGAAACCGCCTTCCGCAGCGACTTCAAAAAGTCCGAACTGGATGACAGCCGACTGGTGGTAAATGCAAACCGAATCCCCGCTGCATCAACTCGAGCCGGATTCTCAGGGGCAATGTCCCAGTGCAGCAAATCTTCCAGAGTCACGTTCTCAGCGGCTTCCGGAGTACTGACAGCCGGCGGACGAGGAAATGCCAGCGGCAGAATCATCGGACGACGAAGCTGCGCAATCTCCGACAGACGACGATACTCACGACCACTGCCCACAATCACCAACGTCAGTCCGAATTCCGCCGCAAACTGATCCGCTCGCTGCACAAACTGTTCGTTCGATGCCGTTACCATGATCGGCATCGAACCGTTCAGCACCGGCTGCAGTGCCGCCAGAGCATCGTTCTGCTCGGGCAAAGGCAGGGCAGGGTCCGCAGCAACCGCTGCGTGAGCATCCCGGTACCACTGAGCATCCAGAATGGCCTGGCGAGCCAGTGCCACGGCGCCCATGGGACTGCCAGGATAACCCGAACCACGCGAACGACGCGACAACGTCAGCAGCAGATGCTGAGCCGCATCGCGGGACAGCAGCGTACGTGCCGGATCGCCACCTGCCGTCGACAGGACCGCGCTGCGGCCACGGACCACCCCCGCGTCCGGAGCGATCAGTCGCGCCACAAAGCCCTGCTTCCGCAACGCCGCAGTATCCTCAGGAACCGCCGGCTGGTCCGCCACAGACAGCTGCGGTGTCACCTGGCCGTTCCAGTATCGAGCCGTCCCGGTCAGGCGATCGCTGGATATCGACTGCTCGTGATACGCATCAATAAAGCCCGGGTAAATTGTACGCCCCGGAAGTGCAATCTGCTGAGCCTGCGGAGGAATCGACAGACCCGCACCAACCCCGACAATCTTGCCGTCCGCAATCAGGACCACCGCGTTCTCAACCGATTTTTCCGCCGTTACCCAGACCGTGGCGCCCGTCAGCGCATACATCGTGGCAGGCTGCGGCTGCAGCGGCTGTCGCGGCAGAGATGTTTCGTC
Organism: Planctomyces sp.; assembly: GCA_005791255.1. GTDB lineage: Bacteria > Planctomycetota > Planctomycetia > Planctomycetales > Planctomycetaceae > SXXK01. The sequence goes on along the minus strand of SXXK01000085.1, from coordinate 19,845 downwards.
CGCACGCAGCAAATCTGCCTGAAAAACGCAGCCGAACAACAGTAAGTATGCTGTAAAACCGAGTCTCATCCCGTCCCCCGAAGGCTGATCAGCGGCGAAGTTGTGCACCAGCACTGCTGGCAGGAAGAAATCTTCCCATATCCCGCAGCCTACCTGCACTCAGGCACTGCAGACATGCGGAAACAGTGATTTCCCTGAAGAATCGGTGAAAAAATGGTTGGAAAATTCAGACTGCAGCGACCGGGACCATACTTCTTTCAATACCTGTTCGCGTGTACCTGCCCTGCGTTTTTTTTACGTGCAACTGCCGTCCGCACATGGTAAACTTTTCACCCCGCTCCTCTGTGATCCAGGTGATGCCCGCCCTTCAATCGCCCTCCGGAAACTGCTGATGCATGGACTCCTGCAAGGTCTGTTGGTGCTGCTGCTGATCACCGCCACCACGCCGGTTACAGCAGCCGACGAATCTGCTCACGTCGCCACGGCCGAACAGCTGGCGTTCTTTGAAACCAGGATTCGACCGGTGCTGGTCACTCACTGTTACCAGTGCCATTCCTCTGAATCGCGAATCGTGCAGGGCGGTCTGCGACTCGATTCCAAAGCCGGCCTGGCTCGCGGCGGCGACTCGGGGCCGGCCATTTCCCCGCAGGCCGCCGACAGCAGCCCGCTGCTGCAGGCCCTGCGTTACGATGGTCTGCAGATGCCGCCGACAGGCCGTCTGCCTGAATCTGTGATTCAGGATTTCCAAACATGGCTCAGTATGGGAGCCCCCGATCCTCGAACGGAATCCAGCCCGGCACCGGCAACACACCCGGATCCGGACTCCGGGCGCAGCCACTGGGCTTTTCAATTGCCCCGCGAATCACCGGCCCCGGTGACCACCACCCCGGTGAACTCAAAGCTGGATGCCTTCATCCTCGCAAAACTCCAGGAACAGCAGTTGCCCGCTGCCAAACCCGCTGATCCTCACACACTCGTGCGTCGACTCGCGCTGGATCTGACAGGTCTGCCACCCACGGCACAGCAGGTTGAATCCTTTGTCAGTGATCCTTCCGAAACCGCCATGCAGCAGCTGGTGGAACAACTGCTCGCCTCTCCCGCGTACGGAGAACGCTGGGCTCGACTGTGGCTGGATGTGGCCCGTTATGCTGAAGACCAGGCACACATCGTCGGAGACGACAAGTCGCTCACATATCCCAATGCCTGGCAGTATCGCGACTGGGTGATTCACGCCCTCAATCAGGATCTCAGTTTCGCTCAGTTCATCCGGCTGCAACTGGCGGCGGACCTGCTGGAAGGACCGGAATCACCGAATCTCGCCGCCCTCGGTTTCATCGGACTCGGTCCCAAATACTACGACCGCGGTCAGTTGTTTGTGATGGCCGAAGAGTGGGAAGACCGTGTCGATGTCGTGGGTCGAGGCCTCCTCGGGCTCACCGTCGCCTGTGCTCGCTGTCACGACCACAAGTATGATCCCATCCAGACGGCCGACTACTACGGCCTCGCAGGCATCTTCGCCAGTACTCGCATGTTCAACCGCTCCCTGACAGACAAAGCGGCAAAGGACGATGCCAAACCCGAAGATTCGATGCATATCGTCCGTGAGGGAACTCCGACCGACCTCCACGTGTTCATCCGCGGCGACGTCGACAACAAAGGACCGCTGGCCCCGCGAAGATTCCTGCCCATTCTTACCTCCAGCTCGCAAAACTTCACCGATGGCAGCGGACGAAAGCAGCTGGCCGAAGCGATCGTGGATCCCGGCAATCCGGTGACGGCACGAGTGATTGTGAATCGGATCTGGGCTGCGTACTTCGGACGTGGTCTCGTCGGAACTCTCAGCAACTTCGGCCTGTTGGGTGACCGCCCCACTCACCCTGAACTGCTCGATGATCTGGCCGTGCGATTCCAGCAGAACGGCTGGTCGCTCAAATGGCTGCATCGCGAAATTGTCCTGTCAGGCACCTATCGCCAAAGCAGTCAGGTCGCGGCGGAAGTGCTGACCCGGGATCCGGACAACATCTGGCTGGCGCGGATGCCGCGACGACGCCTGGGTGCAGAAGGCTGGCGGGATGCACTGCTGGCTGTCACCGGACGCCTGGATGCCAGCACAGTCGGAGGCCCGTCGATCGACCCGTCCGACGCCGCACAAAATCGCCGCACTGTCTACAGTCGCATCAGTCGACTGGACCTCAACCGGTACCTCGTCCTTTACGACTTTCCCGATCCAAACGTCACAGCAGAAAAACGTTCCGAAACCATCACTCCGCTGCAGAAACTGTTCGTCCTGAACAGCCCGTTCATGCTGTCGCAGGCCGAGGCTCTGGAATCGCGACTGCTGCAGGCTGTTCCCGACGATGGTGCAGATGTTGCAGATCGGCGGATTGACTGGGCATGGCGAAATCTGTTCGGGAGACAGCCAAGTGCCGACGAAATGCGGCTGTCGGCAGAATTTCTGCAGCAGGCCGAACCCGCCAGTCGCTGGCGGCAGTTCGCTCACGTGCTGCTGGCGTCCAATGAACTGCAGTATGTGGACTGAACAACTCTACGGACTCAAGCCATGAACCATGACGTGACCGCTGATTCCACAAACCGTCGCCGCTGGCTGCAGACTGCCAGCCTGGGATTTGGCATCGCAGGGCTGGCCGGGTTGTATCAGCAACTGCAGGCTGCCGAACTGTCACCGCAACAGCGACTGCTGCAGCCGCATTTTGTACCGCGAGCAAAACGGGTGATTCTGCTGTTCATGAATGGTGGACCCAGCCACGTGGACACCTTTGACCCCAAACCCGCACTCGCCACTCACGCCGGCCAAAAACCCTCCGAAAAGGAAACTCGCCGAGCCAAAGCCGGATACATGCCGTCACCCTTTCGCTTCCTGCCACACGGGTCTTCCGGAGTGGTAATGAGCGAGCTGTTTCCACACCTGTCGCAATGTGCCGACGATCTGTGCGTGATCCGCTCAATGCACACAGATGTGCCAAACCACGAACCCGGACTGATTATCATGCACTCCGGTGTGCAGCAGCCCACCCGGCCCAGCATCGGATCGTGGGTGACCTACGGGCTCGGCACGGAAAATCAGAACCTGCCGGGCTACGTGGTGCTGGGACCGCGACGGCCGGTTGTTGGGCCCCACCTCTGGTCCAACTCGTTCCTGCCCGGTGCCTATCAGGGTATGGCTGTCAACACACAGGACATGCAGGTGGATCGACTGGTTACCGATCTGAAACACCCGACCCTCAGTCGTACGGATCAGCGGAAACAACTGGATCTGCTGGCCGGTCTGAACCGACTGCACGCAGATCAGCGGCAGGGGGACGCCGCCCTCGAAGCTCAGATTCAGGCCATGGAAGTAGCGTTTTCGATGCAGATGGAGGCATCCGCAGCCTTTGACATCTCGCAGGAAACTCAGGCCACTCGGGACCTGTACGGAAACACGCTGTTCGGTCGACAGTGTCTGCTGGCACGCCGACTGTCAGAACGCGGCGTCCGATTCGTCACCTCCTACTACCTGACACCCGGTGGTAATCAGCCCTGGGATACCCATACAAACAACGACGACGGACATCGGAAACTGTGTGCGGACAGTGATCGGGCAACAGCCGCACTGCTGACGGATCTGAAGCAGCGCGGACTGCTCGAGGATACTCTGGTGATCTGGACCGGCGAATTCGGAAGAACTCCCTACGCACAGCCAAACGACAAGGGCAAACAGGGACGGGATCATCATCATTCAGCATTCACCACAGTCCTCGCCGGTGGCGGTGTGAAAGGCGGACTGATGTATGGTGCCAGCGACGAACTGGGAATGTTTGCCGTCGAGAATCGAGTGCATGTGCATGACCTGCACGCAACGGTCCTGCACCTGCTCGGTATCGACCACGAACAGTTGACCTATCGTTACAGCGGACGTGATTTTCGACTGACGGACGTGCACGGGCAGGTCGTGCAGGGAATTCTGGCATAAGCCCGTTTTTCAACAACACTTGCCCTCGAGGCACATATCGACGCAGCCGGACACCCCCCCCCCCCGGCTCAGACTGCACCGGCTCCTGCGAGCAGCCACAGACATCCTCTCGCTTTCGACTTTTTTTCCTGTTTTGGTATCTCCCGGCAGTCAGTTGACCACATCAGGGGCCCGATCCTTCAGGACAAAACATTCCCCGCAAATCACAGCTCGCCGCAGGTCGGGAATTGATCGTCTTTGATGTCCAGGCTGCGGATTCTCACGTACAGGTTGCCGGGGACGGATTCCCTCTCCGCATTGGCGACCAAACGCTGCAGGTCAGTGAATCGCAGATCCAGGCTCTCAAGCTCCAGGGGTTCGTTGAAAGCTGGGAAAGCCGGACTTCACCCATGTCCCCGGAACAGCTTGATCCGGCACTGATTGCTCGAGCACGCAAGGGAGCAGGCCTCGCGGCCCTCAGCGATGAAGAGTACCTGCTGGAACTTCACGCCCGCGGCGCAAACAGCTTCCACACGCTGCCGGATGTGTACACCGCTCGCTCGAACAGCGAACAGAGAAACACCCATCGAGTAAAGCAAAACGCCGATCAGGTGCTGCAAAACGCCAACCAGGGCGGGCAGCCAGCCATTCTCCCCCGGCAAATTCGCACTGCAATTGCTGACCTGACTCTGCGGCCTCGCAAGGAGCAACTGCGGCAGGTGATTTTGGCTGTCTGTGCGTTCCGTGAATGGACAACTCCCGCCGAACTGGCCATCTGGCTGGACAGCCTGCCCGACAATCTGACAGGCCGACACCTGTCGCCGATGGCAGAGCGACAGGCGTTTGATGTATGCTGCCAGCCCGACCGGTCTGGAGTCTGCTGCCAACAGGGAACCCGCCATGCACAACAAATCCGCCTCACGATGGTATTCCGCACTGATTCTGCTGTTCGTAGCAATGGCAGCGAGAGTCACTGAGTCAGTCCGTGCGGAAGAACATCGGATCGAGCCGGGAACAGCACCTCAGGCAATCCTCGATCGGGCCGCCGCAGGCGATCGCATCGTGTTTCTTCCGGGGTTGCACCTGCATGCACCGGGACGGCATCGAGCGCTGCTCTATGTCGATAAGTCTGTGGAAATTGAACTGCAGCAGGGAGCAGTGCTTAAACTGGCGGATGATGTCTGCCGGCTGGAATCCGAGGGAGAAATCACCACCGATCAGGACGGTGGCAAGAAACTGGATGACCTGCAGGTGGGCGGTAGTTTCGATCTGTCACGACCGGATCAGGATGGCCCGGAAGCATACGGCAACCGCATTTACACAATCGTGATTGACAGCGAAGGTCGTGACGGCGGGGCAGATACCTTTGCGTGGGGTGAAGGAGCCCTGTTTGACACGCCGCAGAAGAGTGTCCCGATCACGGGTGATTGGCAGACGCTGAGTCATGGAGTGCAGATCCGATTTGGCAGTCGCACCGGCCACAGCCGCAGCAGTCTGTGGTTTGTGTCGTTTGATGGCCCGGAGGCCTACGGAATCCGCATCGGCCATGGTACTCAGCCGGAGTACATCGAAAACGTGCGGATTTTTGGTGGCGGAACAATTGACCTGAATTCAACCCGCAATGCCCAGCCCAGCGGATTGGTGCAGAACATCAATGCCTGTGTGCTGGTGCACGGTCGCGTGCGCGGCGTGGTCGTGGAAGGCATCACAATGCAGAACACAAATCGCTCTGTAATGTGCTATGGAGAGCATACGGGGCAGTTTCTTCCGGGCGGCCGGACAGGGCCGGGCGAGTCCTTTGATGCAGAAAACATCGTGATTCGCAGGACTCGCACCATCAATCCCGGCGGCGCCGGATATCTGCTGGGACATCCATCCCACCGCGGGCACCTGAAAAATGTGATCTGCAGCCAGAATTACATGGAGACAGGTAAAACGGCAATTGAACCCAATTTCAATCTGGACGGGTACTCAGTCACAGACAATGTCATACGCAGCGATGGTCAGGCTGTTCACTGCTGGCGGTACTCAAAGAATGGAGCAGTCACAGACAATCTGCGAATCCATGACACAACGGGGCGGCCTGTCGTGGTCGTTAACGCACCCCGCGGCTGGCAGACTCCGGACACCCCGCTGCTGCGAAATAATCGCAATCACCTCGATGCCATCAAAAATCCCTGACAGCCACAGGGCAGTTCCGCCAAACATATGGTACTGTCCGCGCCCTGAACACACCCTCCCTCACTCCACCGACCGGAACTGGTAACCGTGCAGGGCTGCTTCCGTGAACTGGACGCTGTATCCCGGAGCTGACGGTGGCATGTAGCGACCGTGACGCATAATCACCGGATCACACACATGCTCGTGCAGATGATCCGAATACTCCGTCACCCGACCCTCCCACGTGCCCGTCACACACACATAGTCAATGATGCTGGCATGCTGCACATACTCGCACAGTCCCACTCCACCTGCATGCGGACACACCGGAATCTGAAAGCGAGCCGCCAGCAGCATCACCGCCAGCACCTCGTTCACACCCCCCAGACGACAGCAGTCCAGCTGACACACCTGCAAACCACCCGACTGCATGAACTGCTTGAACATCACCCGATTGTGACACATCTCACCCGTCGCCACACGGATCGGGGCAATCGCCCGCGCAATCGCCTGATGACCCAGAATGTCGTCCGGTGATGTCGGCTCCTCCACAAACCACGGCCGAAATGGCGCCAGCTCACGGATCCACTCAATCGCCTGCGGGACATCCCACACCTGATTCGCGTCAATCATCATGCAGGCGTCTTCACCCATCTCCTCACGCAACACCCGACAACGACGCAGATCGTCCTGCAGATCACGACCCACCTTGATCTTGAAATGCTGCCAGCCACGAGCCTTCAGGTCCGTACACTTCTGCCGCAAGGCCTCGTCCGAATACCCCAGCCAGCCCGCCGACGTCGTGTAACTGGGATACCCCTCCGACCGCAATCGCTCAATACGCTCCTCACGCCCACGCGAAAACGGCTGCAACAGCTCAACCGCCTGACCCGGAGTCAGGGCGTCCGTCAAATAACGAAAATCAATGCACGCAGCAAACTGCTCCGGTGACATCTCACAAACCACCTGCCACACAGGCTTCTGCTGCTCGCGACTCCACAAATCCCACACCGCATTAATCACCGCCGCCGCCGCCAGATGAATGACTCCCTTCTCAGGACCCACCCAACGCAACTGACTGTCACCCGTCAATCGTCGATACAACGTCACAGGCTCACGCATCAAACCCGCCACCGACTGACCCACCAGCAGCTTCGCCAGTGCACGTATCGCCGCCACACACAACTCGTTCCCGCGACCGATCGTAAATGTCATACCATAACCGAACAAATGTTCAGAGCTGGTCTTCAGCACAACATACGCGGCCGAATAATCCGGATCAGGATTCATCGCATCCGATCCGTCCAGATGCTGCGACGTCGGAAACCGAATATCAAACGTTTCGAAACCCGTAATGGTGACAGCCATGAGCAGAATATCTTCCGGGAAATCAGACGAACCACAAAAACACCGTCTCAGCGTTCCAAACACAGCCTGCGACTGTAGCCGCAACCGTGCCGCCGCTGCAAGTGCCCGATTTTTCCGGCAGAGCAGGGGACTCGCCACCGCCACAGGTCCCTCCCTGTTGACATCCGCACCCCCGCACCGTAGGCTGTTCTCTGTCAGGTGCCACAAAACCCTGCAACTGAAGGACTTACCCAGGAGTCACTGACTTGTTTTCCATGCGGTGGGCGTTGCTGCTGGCCATTTGCTGTCTGCCCCCGGCAGACGCTCTGGCGGACGAGCAGCAGCCGGCAGGACCGGCCGAACTTTTTCGCAGCCGGATTGCTCCGCTGCTGCAGCAGTCCTGCCTCAAATGCCACTCCGGTGACAAGCCCGAAGGCGGTCTCAGCCTGTCCACGCGAGCTCAACTCCTCAAGGGCGGTGACTCCGGGCCGGCTGTCAGCGCCACAGATGTCGCCGCCAGCCTGCTGCTGCAGGCGGTTCGCTGGGAAGGTCCGCAAATGCCGCCCACCGGGCGACTGCCGGCCCGCGACATCGAAGCGATCCAGCAGTGGATCGCCACCGGACTGGAATGGCCGGCGGATCTGGCAGAATTGAAGTCTGCTCCCGTACGGAAAGCCCCGGAAGTCAATGCCGAAACAAAACAGCACTGGTCCTTCCAGCCTGTCCGCAGGCCTGCTGTCCCCGCAGCGCCCGCCTGGGGACACAACGAAATTGATGCCTTCATCGCTGCCGGCCTGCAGAACCGCGGACTGACACCCAACCCTCCCGCAGACCCGCGGCAGCTGGTCCGCCGGGCGGCCTACAATGTCACCGGCCTGCCGCCCCAGCCGCAGCAGGTCGAAACATTCGCCGCCAGCCCCACTCAGCAAAACTGGTCCGCACTCGTTGAACAGCTCCTGCACTCCCCGCACTACGGAGAACACTGGGCCCGGCACTGGCTGGATCTGGTTCGATACGCCGAAACCAACAGCTACGAACGTGATGGTGCCAAGCCGTTCGTCTGGCGATATCGCGACTACGTCATCAGCGCCTTCAACAGTGATCTGCCCTGGGACAGATTTCTGACTGAACAACTGGCCGGTGACGAGCTGCCTGATCGCACACCCGACTCCCTTATCGCCACCGGCTACTATCGACTGGGACGCTGGGATGATGAACCGGCGGATCCGGAGCTGGCCTTTTATGACGACATGGACGACATCATCACCACCACCGGCCAGACCATGCTGGGCCTGTCCATCAACTGTGCCCGCTGTCACGATCATAAAATCGATCCGCTGCCGCAGCGCGACTACTACCGCCTGCTGGCCTTCTTCCGCGGCGTCAGACGGTATGGAGTGCGTTCCGAACAGTCCGTCCGCGAAGCTTCCATCACCGAAATCGACCGCCCGGAAGAAACCAGCCTGCATACGGCAGCCGTGCAGCGTTATGAAAATGACCTCCGCACCGTCGAACAGGACCTGCTGAAGATTGAAAATCAGGTGCGACCCGACTTCAGCGGGGTCGAACAGGACGATTTTCAATACGCCATGAATCGCGTCGCCATCGTTGAAAAACGTCGCGGGCGACTGCTGTCCGACAAAGACGTCGACCGCTACAGGCAATTGACCAGCCGCAAACAGCAGTTGTCTGAAAATCGCCCCCGCGGTATCGCTCAGGCTCTCTGCGTCAAAGAAACCCCGGGCAGTCTGCCTCCCGTCTTTGTGCTGCAGCGCGGCAACCCGGGCTCGCCCGCCGAACAGGTCCAGCCCGGCTTCCCCGAAATCCTGTCTCCTCCGGAACCACAACTGCTGCCCTCGCACAATCCCGCGACCAGCGGACGACGCCTCGCACTGGCCCGCTGGATCACCAGCCCCGACAATCCACTCACCGCACGCGTTATGGTCAATCGCATCTGGCAGTACCACTTTGGCCGCGGAATTGTCAGGACCACCAGTGACTTCGGTTTCCAGGGGCAGCCGCCAACGCACCCCGAACTGCTGGACTGGCTGGCCGCCGAATTCATCGCTCGCGGCTGGTCCGTCCGGGAAATGCATCGCCTGATCATGAATTCGGCCGTCTATCAGTTCAGCTCGGCCGCAAACACGGCGGCCATCGAAAAAGATCCCCTGAACGACGCCTTCTGGCGGTTTGAAATGCGACGCCTGTCGGCCGAAGAAATTCGCGACTCAGTACTGGCCGCCAGCGGTGCCCTGAACCTGCAGAAAATGTTCGGCCCCGCAGTCTGGACGGACATCCCTGAAGCAGTGAAAGCCGGACAGTCGCGGCCAGGTTCCGGCTGGGGCAAATCGCCCCCGGAAGACGAATTCCGCCGCAGCATTTACATTCACATCAAACGTTCGCTCAAAGATCCGCTGCTGGAAAATTTCGATGCGGCGGACACCGATCAGACCTGCCCCGTCCGCTTCGTCACCACACAACCCAGCCAGGCTCTCGGGCTGCTGAACAGCGATTTCAGCCAGCAGCAGGCGGCTCGCTTCGCCGAGCGGCTGAACGCCATGAATCTGCCATCCGACGACGCCTGGCTGCAGGCGGCGTTCCACTGTCTGCTGCAGCGTGCGGCTGCAGATTCCGAACTGCGGCTGCTGAATGATCTGCTGCAGCAACTGCAGACACAGGATCGGCTGTCCGCCCTGCAATCCCGCAAAGCCGTGTGTCTGGCCCTGCTGAATCTCAACGAATTCCTGTATCTCGACTGACAGGCCACGGTACGCATGAACGATCAGGAATTTCAGCAGTTGCGGACCGCCGAACTGCTGCGTCTGGAACAGGAAGAAGCTCGGGCAGAAAATGCCAACTGGCGCCGCTGGGGTACATACCTTTCGGAACGGCAGTGGGGCACCGTCCGCGAAGACTATTCGGAGGATGGCAGCCCGTGGACATATTTCACCCACGACGATGCACGGCGCCGCGCCTACCGCTGGGGCGAAGACGGCCTGCTGGGATTCTGCGACCGCCAGTGCCGACTGTGCTTCGCTGTCGCACTCTGGAATACCCGCGACCCAATCCTGAAGGAACGCCTGTTCGGACTGAACGGACTGGAAGGCAACCACGGGGAAGACGTCAAGGAAGAATACTACTACCTCGACGCCACCCCGACATACTCGTACGCCAAAGGTCTCTACAAATACCCGTCAACCGAGTATCCCTACGCCAAACTGGTCCGTGAAAATCAGCATCGCAGCCGACAGCTGGCGGAACTGGAACTGGTCGATACCGGCGCCTTCGACCGCAATCGCTACTTCGATGTGCAGATCGAATACGCCAAAGCCGAACCCGACGACATGCTGATCCGCATTCGGGTCACCAATCATGGCCCGACAGTCGCTCCCATTCATGTGCTGCCAACACTCTGGTTCCGCAACACCTGGTCCTGGGGCTGCACCCATGAAGGCTGCTGGACCAAACCCCGGATTTCGCTGAACGCAGACGGCTGGCTCGATGCACACCACCAGACGCTGGGACACTTCCGTTTTGCAGCCGATCTGGCACCTGACGGACGGTCGCCGCAATGGCTGTTTACTGAAAATGAGTCGCACCCCGATTACCTGCCACCGGATGCCCCGGCCGGCACGTACAGCAAGGATGCATTCCATCGCTGTGTCGTGGACGGCCACGCTGATGCCGTCAACCGGGACGGATATGGAACAAAAGCGGCGGCTCACTATCGACTGATGCTGCGTTCCGGTGAATCCGCTGTGCTGCAACTGCGTCTGTGGGCCGCGGATCAGACACCAGCCGAAATCTTCGGCGGCGAATTCGAACGCATCCTGCATTTGCGGAATTCCGAAGCCGATCACTTCTATGCCGGCAAAATTCCCTCCGGCATTCCCGACCATCTGAAGCCCGTCATGCGGCAGTGTTACGCAGGACTGCTGTGGACGCGACAGTACTACAACTTCATCGTCGAAGACTGGCTCCAGGGAGACCCCAACTTTCCCCCGGTGCCCGCCTCACGCCGCGAAATCCGCAACAGTGACTGGCCGCATCTGTTCAACCGCGACATCATTTCCATGCCGGACAAATGGGAATATCCGTGGTATGCCGCCTGGGACCTGGCATTCCATATGGTTCCCATGGCGGAAGTGGACAGCCGCTTCGCCCGCGATCAGCTGCTGCTGTTCCTGCGCGAATGGTACATGCACCCCAACGGGCAGCTGCCCGCCTACGAATGGAATTTCAGTGATGTGAATCCCCCGGTGCATGCATGGGCCTGCTGGCGTGTCTACAAGAATTCAGGCCCGCCCGGAGCTCGTGATCGAGCCTTCCTGGCACGCGCTTTCCAGAAACTGCTGCTCAATTTCACCTGGTGGGTCAACCGCAAAGACCTGCTCGGAAAACATGTCTTCAGTGGCGGCTTCCTCGGACTGGACAACATCGGAGTCTTCGATCGCTCAAAACCACTGCCCACCGGAGGACATCTGCATCAGGCAGACGCCACCGCATGGATGGCCTTCTACTGCGCTCGCATGCTCACCATGGCCCTCGAACTGTCCGGAGACAGTCCGGCCTACGCTGACATGGCCTCCAAATTCTTCGAACACTACATCGAAATTGCCGACGCCATGAACTCCATGAGCGGCGTCGGACTGTGGGACGAACAGGACGGGTTCTACTACGATCACCTGTATAACAACGGACAGCATATTCCACTCCGAGTCCGCTCGATGGTGGGCATCATCCCGCTGTTCAGCTCTGTCATGCTCAGCGATGTCGTGCTGGCCAGACTGCCCGGCTTCCGACGCCGCATGGAATGGTTCCTCGAAAATCGTTCTGAACGAGTGCAGAACATCACGTTCCTGCAGGTCGCAAAGGAAGCCGACGCCACCCGCCCCGCACGCGGACTGCGACTCCTCGCCATACCCTCACGCGATCGCATGCGCCGCATCCTCCAGTATGTGCTCGACGAAAAAGAATTCCTCTCACCACATGGCATCCGCTCGCTCTCACGAGTCCATCTGGATCAGCCCTTCGTGTTCAACGTCAATGGACAGGAACATCGAGTCAATTACGTACCGGGAGATTCCGATTCCTCGATGTTCGGCGGGAACAGCAACTGGCGCGGACCCATCTGGTTTCCACTCAATTACCTGCTGATCGAGTCACTGGAACGTTATGACGAATTTTACGGAGCAGACTTCAAGGTCGAATGCCCAACAGGGTCCGGGATCCTGATGACCCTCGGCGAGGTCGCGGAAGAACTGATGCGGCGGCAGATCAGCCTGTTCATGCCCGGACCGGACGGACATCGCCCCTGCTACGGTGGCGACGAACGCTATCGCGATGACCCCAGCTGGAACGAATTGGCACTGTTCCATGAATACTTCGACGGCGAAACCGGGCGCGGACTGGGGGCCAGTCACCAGACCGGCTGGACTGCCCTCGTCACCCGGCTGATCCGAAAACTGCACCGACGCGGAAAACTCAGCCGCGAAACGCAGCCCGGAACCATGACAAATCCGTGAATTCCCCGCGAACACACTGGCCCACATATCACGGCTCGCGGACAATTGACACAACGGGGCTGCACCGGCCACCCGTTTCGCCTGACCCGAACTCAGACTCAGGAAACCACCAATGTCAGAACCTGAACTGCCGCCAAACCAGTGGCCACCTCTCGGACTGCCCAACGGCAGCGTCCGCGCCCTCCTGACCCTGATGGTCGTCGGTGTTGTCATTCAGGCCGTCGTCCGCGGGCAGGAACTCGACATCATCTGGACCGAAAGCCTGATGATCACTCTGGCCTACTACTACACCTCCCGACGGTTTGTGTCCCTGCCTTCCGAAATCATCCAGCGACTGCAGCAGGAAGGTGTGCTCGATGCCGACCAGCACCCGCTGTTTCTGCCCAGACACAGTATTCGCTTCATCCTGATGGCGGCCTTTGCAGGACTGGGAGTCTGGCTGTTCCGTGAAAATCGGCTGCAGGAACCTCGCGCCCTGTCACTGCTGCTGATTGTAGCGTCCTTTATCGTCGGCTCACTGGTCCGCAGCATCAAAGGGCTCCTGTTTCGCCGGCCGCCTCAGACAAACCTGCCGGCACGCTGGGGCGATCTCAAAGCCCTTGTCATTCTGGGCACCGTGGGCACCGCCGTCGCCTTCAAGGTTCTGCAGAACGTGGATCCGCTGCCACCAGAATACGACCGCGTGGCACTCGCCATGATGCTGTACTACTTCGGCTCACGATAGGCTGCACAGTTCACTGAGCCAGTCGGTCTTCTGCCACGGCCGCCCGAAAATCAGCCATGGCCTGAAAATACAATTGCAGCGCATCCACATTCTTCTCAGCAGACTCAACCGCGTACTGCTCTCGCAGTGCCACCTTCAGCATGTCAGACAAACCCGCTTCCTCATTCTGACGCTCCCGTTCCGCCAGATCCTCAGCCAGCTTCATGGCTTCCGCAGTCTCCTGCACCTGCTCCCGTGCCGACACCAGCGCCGCATGCGCCACCTGCACGTCAACCGTGATCTTGTCCACAGTCAGACGACGCTTCGCCGTCAGTTGCGACAGCTTGGCCTGCGTCTCCGACATCTTGCCTCGCGCCTTACGCCGCTCCACCGGCACATCCAGCAGCAGGGATGCCTCTGCCTCCAGATCCGATTTGTCACCCTTCCTGCTGGCCGGTGCCCCCACATCCTGAGAACCCCACAGCACCGCGTTCAGTTCCGGCTGCATGTAATTTGAGGCGTTGGAATAATCAATCTGCACCTGTCGCCGCACCAGATCCAGCAGTTTCAGCTCAGGCCTCCGTGCCAGCGCCGACTCCACTCCCACGCTCAAGTCCTGAATCGGCTCCTCAGACAAAGCCGGAAACCGCGGCAACTGTGACTCACCCGGCACCACCGGACGACCAGACGCATCCCGCAGATAAATTGACAGCTTGGCGGCAGTCTGCTGCAGCTTGCGACGAGTGTCAGCGACCTTCGCCTGACGAATCGCCACCAGTCGCAGGTTGTCGGTCAGTTCCGGAGGATCCGTAAAGCCAGCATCCACCTGACTGCGCACCCGCTCAGTGCGATCCTCCGCCAGCTCCAGAATGTGAGTCGCTATCCGATGATACTCACCCGCGGCCACCCAGTCCCACCACGCATAGGAACCAGATCGAACAAAATCAATCAGTTGCGCCTGAATGTCAGGCTCCGCCAGTTGTCGCTCCAAACCAGCTTTCCACAGCTCCGCTCGACGGTCATCTATTGTTCGATTGCGGGCCAGCGGCAACTGAATGCCAGCCTTGAACTCACCGCCGTCATCCGTCACTCGCTCCCCATACCACGGCTGCATCTCGCCCCGACCAATCCGATAGCCACCAAACACCTCACCGCCCCAGTACGTCGGCTTCACCACACCCACACTCTGCCGATACGTCTCGTAAAACCCAATCGGTCCGTTCTCACTGGCACCCTTCAACTTGGTGTCGAAGGCTCCCAGAGCACCCGTCTGCTGGCCCGCTGCAATATTACGCGTCAGCAGGGCAGCCTGCAGCATCGGATAAGATCGGTAAACGGAATCGATGACCTGCTGCAGAGACAATGATGGTAACTCCGCAGGCACCTCGGCAGCCGCAGGCACTTCGGCAGCCGCCGGCACCTCAGCAGCAGCCGGCAACGCGGGGTCAGTGGACACCGCCGACCGGCTGCTGTCGGTGGAATCAGCCGTCGAAACTTCAGCGGGCCCGGCAGCGAACCCCGTCAGAGCAATGTCTGGTGTCGACGGTTTCAGCGATCTGTCGGACGGTACAGGCTCCGCCTGAACTGCGGCCGGCTCCACGCCCGACACGCCACTGTCCGCCGAAATTTCATCAGACTGTCGACTCCCGGAACCCGACAGCCGATCCATCATCCGTTTGCGACTCTTTTGAGCCGTGGGGATTTCGGGCACGTAGGCAGGTGTCTCTGCATCGCCGGAATTCCTCACGAAAACCCGACGGCCCCGGCAGCCACTGACGAATACACACAGCAGCAGGCTCCAGACCACAACCGAACGCCTGAGTGATGAACGCATGTTGCAGTGACCGTTGCAGCGGACGAAAATGGGACCGACCACGCTTGCTATCGGCCAAAAACTAACCCGCCCCACAGAATCCTCACCATCGACAACTCCCGGTGAATCGCCATTCCACTCACACTACTCAAAATTGAAACAATCGATACAAATTACCCAGTCCGCACAGTGTGGAAATCAGATCAGAAAACTTGCAACTGCGGACAATTCCGAACTGCTTAACTGTCACGGCCAGGGGAAAGTCTTACCGGCACCGGCCTGTGCCGAGTCCGCCCGGGCACCAGAATGCTGGGTTTTGACGGTTCTTTTCCAGTCTTCCCGCATTCCTGACAGGAATAGGCTTGCCAGCGGCGGGATTTGTTGGCGAAACTGGCCGATATCAGAGTAAATACTGCGGGCTGCGCTCGGCAGCGTTGAACTATGCGGATTGGTGACGGAAGGTATATGGCCATGCTGCGTGCTCGAACATTGAACTTGCTGACTTTTGCCGTCCTCGCCCTGGCAGGTTCCGGCGTCAGTGCTCAGGGCCTGATCTTCAACCTTCCCGAAGACGGAAAGATGGTCGAGTACGAGGGCACCCTGACCCAGGGCACCTCGGCGGACGACGAATCACCGCTCTCCTGGACCTGCCAGCTGACCATCAAGTCGGTGGGACGCGAGAATGCTGAGTTCCAGGGCGAAAGTCAGCCGTGTCGCTGGCTCGAAATCAAAGTCCTCACTGGAAACTCCGGTGCTGCCGGACTGGATCCGGGCCCGGTGGGTTCACGAATTTATCTCGTCCTCGTGCCTGAAAGCAAAATCACAGATAAGCCTGTGGACAAGGCTGGCATTCCCAACGACATGCTGCCAATTGTTCAGGGGTATCGCCGTCTTGGCGAAGCAGGAACAGAGCCGATCAGGACATCCTCGCTGCGATTTTTCCCCACGATTTCGCTGCTGACCTCCTACACCGATCCCGAACTGATTGCCTCCACGGAAACTCCCGATACGATTTTGCCGGGCGGTAACGCCGGGCTCACGGCAGCCCACTGGCGGGGGAAATCGGTCATGGAAAGCCCCAAGGTCCGCTCCACGAATGAGGCCGACTACTGGGTTTCGACGGACGTGCCCTTTGGCCTGGCACGGTGGGTGGTGACCGTTACCACGGAGGAAAAGGACCTCGCGGCTGCACGCAGCGACTTCCGTGTGGCAGTCGTGAAAAAGCTGGACATGAAGCTGAAAAGCATGGATGGGGTTGCGGAGCGTGAACTGCAGCCCTAGGCTCGTCGTGACAGATCGTCACGATTCGCGCTTCAACCGCTCTTTTCCCACTCGAAGCTTGTTTTTCGCTGATCCCACCGGTAATATGGTGGCTTGTTTTCCATCGCATTTTCCCGCGATGTCTGCAGCATTCGGGCTCCTGCTACGGGCACAGGCACTGCCACCCCGGTGTTCACCCAAATGCTGTCTCACTTCCCGGATCGCTCGGATCTTCGTTTAGCCAAATTCCTGCATTCTCTGCGGGCTGGATTCTGCTTCTGTGTTTGAGTCAATTACACAAAGTCTGGGCAAGGCGTTCAGTGCTTTTCGGGGTGCCGGAAAGATCACGGAGGGCAATATCCGTGAAGGCATGCAGCAGGTCCGCCAGGCACTGCTGGAAGCGGACGTCGCCTACGATGTGGCGCAGACTTTCATCAACTCGGTAACCCAGAAGGCGATTGGCGAAGAAGTACTGAAATCGCTGCGTCCCGAACAGCAGATTGTCGGGATTGTCCACCAGGAACTGATCGACCTGATGGGCCCGGTCAGCCATTCGCTGGCAATCCGCCGCGAAGGCACCAGCGTCATCATGATGTGCGGCCTGCAGGGCTCAGGCAAAACCACCACCTGCGGCAAACTGGCCACCCGACTGAAAGAACAGGGGTATTCCCCGTTTCTGGTTGCCGCGGACCTGCAGCGTCCCGCCGCCATCGAACAGCTCAAAATCATCGGGGCTCAGGTCGGCTGCCCGGTGTATTCAGAAGACCCGCAGAACAGCAATCCGGTGCAGGTGTGCCGAAACGGCGTCGCCGCCGCCAAACGCAGTGGTGCCCAGGTGGTCATCCTCGACACGGCCGGTCGCCTGCACGTCGACGATGGCCTGATGCGCGAACTCCAGCAGATCGACTCACTGGTCGCCCCCGATCAGGCACTGCTGGTCTGCGACGCTATGACCGGTCAGGATGCAGTTAACAGTGCCAAAGCTTTCAATGACGCCCTGGAACTCGACGGCGTCATCCTGACAAAGCTGGACGGCGACACCCGCGGCGGTGCTGCACTCAGCGTCAAGGCCGTCACCGGAGTACCGATCAAGTTCATCGGCGTCGGCGAGCAGCTGGATCGGCTGGAAGAATTCCACCCGGACCGCATGGCCGGTCGAATTCTTGGCATGGGAGACATCCTCTCCCTGTACGAGAAAGCCAAAAAGGAATTCAACGAAGAAGAAATGCTCCGCCAGCAGGAGCGGATGCAGAAGGGAAAATTCACGCTCGATGACTTCCGCAATCAAATGCGGCAGATCAAAAAACTGGGCTCCATGCGGGATATCATGAAAATGATCCCCGGCATGGGAGCCATGGTTGACCAGCTGGGAGACATGAATCCCGAGGGCGAATTGTCGCGAATCGAAGGAATCATCGATTCGATGACGATGCATGAGCGTCAGAATCCCGAAATCATCGACCGCAGTCGACGCAACCGAATTGCTCGCGGAAGCGGTGTCGATGCAGCCGACGTGAATAAGCTGCTCAAAGACTTCTCGATGATGGCCAAAATGATGCAGGGGATGAGCAACATGGGGTTGCGCGATCGCCTGCGAATGATGAAAGGCCTTACGGATGGGGGGTTCCTGAACCCCGGGGCCGAGATTGTCGAGAAAAAGTTAAGAAGTGGTCGAGGCCCTGCCGACAAGGACGCGGCTCGGGACAAGAAGAAAAAGCAGAAAAAAGAGGCCGCCAAGGCCAAAAAACGCAACCGTCGACGCTAACACACGTGTTCAATTGAACACCGACTTTCACATGGCCGAGTTTGGGAAGTTTCCGGGACCGCCCCGGATACTTGCCTCCCGGATTGCTCAACGGCGGATTTACTTGTTATTTTAAAGGATTCCTCTGAGCCCGCAGCCGTTTCAGACCGCGTTGTCTGCGAGTTCAAAATCAGATTTGTTGTGGAAAACCTGGGAGCAGCAATGTCAGTTCGTATTCGTATGAAGAAGATGGGCCGGAAGCACCGCCCGTTCTTCCGCATCTGTGTGATGGATTCGCGAGTTGCTCGCGATGGCAAAACGATTGAGGAAGTCGGATTTTATGATCCGATGGTCCACGACAAAGCTGCCCGGGTGAAGATGAATCTTGAGCGGGTTGAGTATTGGTTGTCGGTGGGTGCCCAGCCCAGCGAAAAGGTCAATGCTCTGATTCGCAAGGTGAAGACAAACCGCTTCGGTTCAGCCAAGGCTCCGCCGCCGATGCTGGCTCCGAAGGTCCGCGAGGAAGCGGCTCCTGCTGAACCGGCAGAGGCTGCTGCCGCTGAATGACGTCAGCATCAACTGCTCGGCAGTCATTCATCCGATTCGATGTTCTGACGCTTTTCCCCGAGATGTTTCACAGCTATCTCGGGCAGGGGCATCTGAAGCGAGCAATTGAACGCGGTCTGGTAGACATTCAACTGCACAATTTCCGGGACTATGCTCCGGGAAAGCGGAAGCAGGTCGACGACAAACCATTTGGTGGCGGGCCCGGCATGTTGATCATGTGCCAGCCTGTTTTCGACTGTGTGGAAGCCGTGCAGCAACAGGGATCGCAGCCCGGACGGCTGCTCATGATGACTCCGCAAGGTCGTCGTCTGGATCAGACGCTGGTCGAAGAGTTGTCAGGTGAACCCCGACTGCTGCTCCTGTGCGGGCGGTACGAAGGGTTTGATGATCGGATCCGACAGGGCCTGAAGCCTCTGGAGGTTTCCGTTGGTGATTTTATCTGCAATGGCGGTGAAGTACCCGCCATGTTGATCGTTGACACAGTGATCAGGTTGATTCCCGGAGTTCTGCACGACGAAACCAGCAGCCGTTATGACTCGTTCAGTCACGCCGGCCTGCTCGAACATCCTCAGTACACCCGTCCCAGGGAATTCCGAGGCATGTCAGTTCCGGAGGTGCTGATCAATGGAAATCACAAAGACATAGAAATCTGGCAGCAGCAGCAAAGTCTTCAGCGGACTGCCGAACGACGCAGCGACCTGCTCCCGGATTCACCCGCACCACAACACAAGAATTCTCAAACGAAAACCTGACAGACGCTCACATACGTTCCGCCGC
>SXXK01000007.1 GCA_005791255.1 Planctomyces sp. | reverse complement strand
GTCTGGTGGTGAGATTTGTTTGTGCTGCGGGGCCGTGAAGGGAAAAGCATCAGCTGAGTGTACAGAGTTCTGTGGGCGAGCCGCGGACGGAAGTCCGCGGGTGCGGGGCGTGGCGGCGAGTGCTCCTGCTCGGGTCTTCAGCCTGGCGCTGGCTGAGGGATGTTTTTTGAACCACAGAGGGCACAGAGGTCACAGAGGCAGGGCAGGTCTGGTGGTGAGATTTGTTTGTGCTGCGGGGCCGTGAAGGGAAAAGCATCAGCTGTGTGTACAGAGTTCTGTGGGCGAGCCGCGGACGGGAGTCCGCGGGTGCTGGGCCTGTGTGCTGGACTTAGACGCAGCTGCGAAGCACGGGGCACGAGCCGCGACCGTGACGGAGTCGATCACTCGGACTGAAATGTTGCTCGGGCTGAGTTGTCTTCTTCGATGCCGATGATGGCGTTAACGTCGTCGCGAGTTTTTTCCAGCAGAGTGTTTCGCAGTGTCTGGCGACGCTGCACCTGATCGGCCTTCTCGCGATTCAGGCGTGAGCTTTGCATGGATTCGACGTATGGAGACCAGCGGAGGCCGATGAGGTCGAATACGGTGGGGTAGATCGTGCTGCTGCCGAGAATGATGTTGGTCTGCAGCGAGCTTTCGGCCTGTGGCAGGGGGCGGAAGGCAGCTCCCAGGACGGGAATTTTTTCCAGTCCCGGAACTCCGCGTTCGGTCCGCGAGGCTTTGAGTGCGACAGTGTAGCGGCTGATCTCCCGCAGTTCGTAGCTGCTGGTCTGAACATCGGTGTGAACATAGTGTCGTTTGATGCGTCCGAGGTGTTTTTCGTCGGCTCGAACCGGTTCGCGAACATTCGTGCTGTACATGTAATCGAAGGCGTAGACGATGGAGTTTCCATCGGGCTGGATAACCGGGACGATTTCGAAGCCGGTTCCGGTTTCGAACTTGTAGACGGCGGGATCAGGGATCAGTTTTTCCAGTTCTGATCCTGGTTCGCCTCGCTGTGGTGCTCCGGGCAATGTTGACAGGGGGGCGTTGCTGCCGATGATGCCGGCCGGTGCGGCGGGTTTCAGCAGCTGAGCGGCTCCGACGAAGGTGGGGTCCTGGGTCAGGTTACCGTACTCATTGACCAGTGCCTTTGCACCCTGGAGTGCTTCGGTGATGAGGATCTGGCGGGGCGGCAGGTTGAATTCAAAGGAGGCTCCGGGCAGAACTCGGGCCAGCGTGCGGTTGTTGGTCAGGATTGTGGTGGTTTCGATTTGTCCGAGGGTGACGTCGTAGTCGCGGGAGACGCGGCGAATTCGCTGAAAGGCCGGTTCATAGAACTGTGCGGCGACGTCATCTTCGACGGCGATGGCCAATCGTTTCAGGTAGTTGTCGACATTGGAGGCGTGGTGGCGGATGGCTTCCATCAGTTCGACGGATTTCTCTTCCTGTTCATCCATGAATTGTTCCAGCAGGCGTTTGGAACGCAGTTTTTCACGAGAGGTTTGCCAGCCTTCCTGGGTCTGTTTGCGGCGGCCTGCTGCTTTGCTGTAGCTGGTATACTGGCTGGCCCAGTTTTGCAGAGTTGGCAGACTGACCTTGATCTGTGTTTCCGTAGCGTGGTCGATGGTGTAAGTTCTGGAATCGTCGGAGCCCTTTTCGGATTTATAAATTTTCAGAGCGAGGGCGGCAAGTTCGCTGGTGGACATGTCGTCCAGCCACTGGTCCTGGACTGCGGAGGTGCGATTTCCGGGGCTCAGGATCGCCGCGGTGCGAAACAGTTCGGAGGTGGTTTCCGCGAGATTTGCAGCGGCGGCTTTTTCGTCGCGCACAGCTTTTTGGTAGGCCGTCTGATCGTTGCGAAAGTCTTCCGCGAGGGTCGTGTCGGCTGGCAGCAGGGACCACTCAAGGCTCAGATTTTGGAACTCCAGTTCGCTGGTCATTTGCGCCTTCAGAGCTTCGGCCATTTTGACGGTGGCCAGCTGAGCGGGGGACAGCGTTCCGGGTGTGGCAATATTGTTCTGGAAGAAGTTGACGGTGTTGGCGAAATGATAGGTGCGTGAGGCATTGAAGCAGACTTCCTGGTCAATGCGGGCGTCAGTAGAGATGGCTTTGCGAATATGGCGGGACAGCGGGTTGCCGCAGTCGGTGAGCTGCGTGAGTGATTTGACGTACTGTTGTTCCCGCATGGGCAGTTCGCCGGCGACCAGCTCGGCGAATCGCTGCATAATCCGCTGCCGGATGGGGTGATCGGCGTGGGCCAGGACGAACATGGCACCGGCGAGGCTGATCGTGTCCATGGAGTTCAGTGACAGGAGTTTGTTTTCTGTGTTGAGCAGTTCGGAGTCCAGCTCTTCGAGCTCCCCGATAAAGTCAGCACCGAAGAAGGCGTAGAGGTATCGCTGGTCGCGTTTTTGTTTGTCATGGGAGACGGAATCTGACGCAGGCAAATACTGCGGGTCGGTACCGGGGACCGATGGTACCAGGCCGACGCAGTGATCAGCCTCCAGTGCAACTTCGCTGGCCACCTCCTGAACGGCTCGTCGCATCAACTGACCGGAAGCATTGACGAGGAAGCGGGAGTGAGCGACTTCCTTATTGATGCGTTCGTAGACGACGTCCATGTGGTCGCCGTGTTCGCCATTGACCTGTACCGTGTGGATGCCGACTTTGACCTGTCCGACGGGGCTGTCGAGCTGGTGGATCATGCGGCAGATTTTGTTAAGTCCCTTGACGGGGCCGCGCAGCTGCAGGCGACTTTCGCCGACGACTGAGATGGAGACTTGAGTGACGGGGTCACGTGAGTTGAGTTTGCCTTTGGCATAGCTGTTGCGGTCAGCGATCCCGGCGACGACTTCGCGGCGGAACTGCTCTTCGATCCTGCGGTTTTCGGCCTGTTCGGAGGTGAGCAGGCGATTGCGTTCGGCGATTTCGGTTTGCTGCTGATTGGTGAGCTCGTTTTGTTTTGTAGTGCTGGTGGGGTCACCAAGAGTGGTGAGTTCGTCTGAAAGTCGCTTTTTGTTCCGCGTAATTTGCTCGCTGCGAAGCTGCAGACTGCGTTGTGCGGATCGCTGAGTCTTCAATGCGGTCAGCTGAGTTTCGCCGTCCTGCAGTTGTTTCCGCAGCACTTCGATCTCTTTTTCAAGAGCCGGCACCTTTGCGGCATCATTCTTTTTGG
>SXXK01000084.1 GCA_005791255.1 Planctomyces sp. | reverse complement strand
GTATTTCCGCAGTCTGCAGATTCTGGGCCCGCGCCGTGCGCTCATTGTTTCCACCACCAGCCCGTTGTTTGCTGCTTCGGCCGGCTGGCTGTTGTTGTCCGAGCCCCTGTCCGTGATGGCTCTGAGCGGCCTGATTGTGACGCTGACCGGGGTCTTTTTGGTGGTGACGGACCGCCCGGTTTCGGGCGAGACTGCCGGTCATTTTCCGGCCAGCGTTCTGCGGGGTGTCCTGGCGGGACTGGGGGGGGCCCTCTGCAACGCATCCGGAGCGATGTTCAGTCACCTCGCCACTCATACGTCCGTATCCTCCGGATCCGAGCTGACAACGGCGGTGACATGCTCACCGCTGGAGGCGACATTTATTCGAGTCGGTTTTGCTGCGGTTCTTGCGGCGGTGGTGCTGACAGCGACCGGGCGTCTGAAAGCCACCGCGCGCCCGGCGTTTGATCCGGCGATTCTGCGAACCTATTTGCCGGCGGTGATCTGCGGTCCGTGGCTGGGAATCTGGATGAGCCAGATTGCTTATCGCGATTCGCTGCTGGCGGTCGCCAATACGCTGACCTGCACCAGTCCCATTTTTGTGCTGCCGCTGGTGCGACTGGCCTTTGGTACGCCGATTTCCCTGCGTGCTCTGGCGGGCGCTGTGATCTCCGTTGGTGGGATCTATCTGACGGTCGCCGGCAAGTGACTCCCACCCCCTGATTCGCTCCCGTGATTCCGGGCTGACGCGACACGGTTGCAGTGACCCCGCGAGCCAGGCTAGAACTGACCGCACTGCCTCCCATCGCAGACTGTTTCCAACCGCTTTGACAGGGCCATTGACCGATGTCTGCCGGATCCCACGATGACGCTGTACTGCCCATGCCCGAACTGCTCACTCATTCGCGACGCTCGCTGTTGGGACGACTGGCCATGCTGGGCGCCGGAACGGCGGTATTCCAGCGAGCGCTGGCTGATGAAGTCACAAAGTCGGGCAAGCTGTCCGAAGCTCAGATCAGTCATGCGGAATGGATTGCCGGGCTGACATTGTCGGAGTCGGATCGTGCCACGCTGATTCGCTCGGGCGACAGCCTGCTGTCAGAACTGCAGCAGTTGCGTGCGGTCAGGCTTGAGCCCTCCGTGCTGTCCAGTCTGCGGTTTGACCCTGAGATGGCTGATCCCGGCATTCGGGAGCGTGCAGGTTCGTCCGCACCGTGGCTGTCGCCAGCGAACGTGGAGACTGCGGCCGCCCTGCCGGTTGAACTGACGGACGAAAATCTGCCATGGCTCCCCATTCGCACTCTGGCGGCACTGCTGCGTGCGGGACGGCTGACCAGCGAGCGGCTGGTGCAGCTGGCATTATCTCGTCTGAAGTCCGCCGATCCGCAGCTGCTGTGTGTTGTCACGCTGCTGGAGGAATCGGCACTGGTCGCAGCCCGACAGGCGGATGCAGAACTCAAATCCGGCCACGACCGCGGCCTGCTGCACGGGATTCCGTGGGGCGCCAAGGATTTGCTGGCGGTGGCCGGGACAACGACGACCTGGGGAGCCCCGCAGTACCGCGATCGCAAATCCGATCAAACCGCCACGGTTGCCGCAAAGCTGGCAGCAGCGGGCGCAGTGCTGGTGGCCAAACTGACCACCGGAGCTCTCGCCATGGGTGATCAGTGGTTCGGCGGAAAAACTCGCAATCCGTGGAACACCGAAGAAGGCTCCAGCGGCTCTTCAGCCGGTTCAGCAGCCGCTGTCTCCGCAGGCCTCGTCCCGTTTGCCATCGGCAGTGAGACGCTGGGCAGCATTGTGTCCCCCGCCCGACGCTGTGGTGTCGCCGGCCTGCGCCCAACCTTCGGGCGGATTTCGCGAGCCGGCTGCATGCCGCTTTCCTGGTCCATGGACAAACTGGGCCCCATCGCCCGGACGGCGGACGACCTCGGAATCATCCTTGCCGCCACTCACGGTGCCGACAGCGGTGACCCGTGCTCCGTGGATCGCTGGTTCGAGTGGCCGCAGCAGGCAGATCTGCAGCGGCTGCGGATCGGTCGCGTCACAAATTCGAAGCTGCAGCCACCGGAACAGGCGGCGCTTGACCATCTGCGGGCTGCCGGAGCACAGATTGTCGACATCGAACTGCCCCGATCGGATGCGGATGACGCCATCACAGTCATGCTGGAGGTGGAAGCCTGCGAGGTCTTTCGGGAGCTGAGCAACGCCGGGACGACCGAGGGTCTGAACGCGTGGCCTCGCATTTTTCAGAAGGCACGCTTCGTTTCCGCTGCCGACTACCTGCACGCCTCGCGCCTGCGACTGCAGCTGATGCAGAAGATGGCAGCCCTGTTTCGCTCAGTCGATCTGTACATCGGAGGTGATGATCTGGTCATCACCAACCTGACAGGACACCCCTGCATCGCACTGCCCGTGATGCTGCAGGACCAGCAGCCGGAACCACGCCCGGTCTGCTGCACCATGACTGCCGGGTTGTACGACGAGGCCTCGTTGCTGGCCATCGCTGCCATCATCGAAAAACGGGCGGACGTGCTGAAACATCACCCCGGCCTGAAGAGTGCTCCGGCGGAAAAAAAATAACTGTCCGCAACCTGCTCCGCCGCCCCTCGCAATAAAAAAGTGTTCAAGGGCTCAGCAAGCCAATCTCCCTTCGCCCCGGCAGGGTGAGAGGGTTCGTGGGTGAGGGGGCCAGGCACCCCAGACACCGGCCCCACGGCCACTCCACCAGCCCCCAATGCTCAGCAGCATTATGCCTCACGCGAAGCCGCGAAGACGCGAAGGAAAATGCGTGTCCCGACTGGCAACTGAAAACCGGCAACTGGCAACTGAATCTCCC
>SXXK01000083.1 GCA_005791255.1 Planctomyces sp. | reverse complement strand
GCGACGCTCTAAGTTGTGAAAATCTGCTCGGATGCGGGAAAGTAAGACATCGCAAGTGTTCTGTTGTATATGTTTCCTTTTTCGAATTTGGCGTTCCGAAGTTGCAGTTTTTTCGGAATCGGTCACCGTATGGGGGAATTTCATCAGGGAAGACCGATGGGGCTGCTCGCGACTTTTAACCGCTGCAGGCATGGGCGATTTGCTGCCCGCCACCTCCGTCGGCAGTCGCCCTCAGCTGGGGGCCTGGCGGCTTGACTCACCGTCATTTTGCACTCGGCGGGCCAAGGCCACCTGATGCTGCCGATTGGCTGGGCTGTTCCCGCATGCCTCTCCACGACTTCACTCATCGATCCGGTTTTTTCGTGCCGCGAGTTTGACTCGTTCAACCCGGAAAACTATGCTCCTGACCCGGTTCCGACGCGGATTTCGGCGTTGGTGTTTTCGTGCACAGATGTTTTTCGGAGCAGTCTCGATGGGCCGTCCCGTTACGCTTTTCACTGGTCAATGGGCGGACCTGCCGCTGGAGACGCTTTGCAGGAAGGCTCGTGATTTCGGCTACGACGGTTTGGAGCTGGCCTGCTGGGGTGATCATTTCGAGGTCGACAAGGCGCTCAGCGACGACAGCTACTGCACACGCAAGCGAGAACTTCTGGAAAAGCACGACCTGAAGCTGTTCGCGATTTCAAACCACCTGGTCGGGCAGGCGGTCCTGGACAACATTGACGGTCGGCACAAGTCAATTCTGCCGCCGTATGTGTGGGGTGACGGCGATCCTGCCGGCGTGAATGCTCGTGCTGCCGAAGAGATGAAGAACACTGCTCGTGCTGCCCGCAAGCTTGGCGTCGGCGTTGTCAACGGGTTCACAGGTTCCTCGATCTGGCATTTGATTTACGATTTCCCGCCGACTCCGAAGTCCATGTACGACGCCGGCTTTCAGTTGCTGGCTGATCGCTGGAACCCGATTCTGGACGTGTTTCAGGACTGCGGTGTAAAGTTTGCACTTGAGGTGCACCCCACGGAAATCGCCTTCGACGTGTACTCAGCCGAGCGTGCTCTGCAGGTACTGGATCGTCGTGAAGAGTTCGGATTCAATTTTGACCCCAGTCATTTGATCTGGCAGGGAGTTGATCCGGTCGAATTCATCCGCTGTTTCCCTGACCGCATCTATCATGTTCACATGAAAGATGCCTCGGTGACGCTGAACGGTCGCACGGGGATTTTGGCCAGCCACGTGGCCTTCGGTGATGCTCGTCGCGGCTGGGACTTCCGCAGTGTGGGTCGCGGTGGTGTGCGGTTTGAAGAGATCATCCGAGCGTTGAACGCGATCAAATACACAGGTCCGCTGTCTGTGGAGTGGGAGGACAGCGGGATGGATCGTGAGCATGGTGCTGCCGAGGCAGCGCAGTACTGCAAAAACATTGACTTTACGCCGTCGGCTCGAGCTTTCGACGCGGCGTTCAGCGACTGACGCCAGTGTTGACGCGATGGCATTGCCGGGCCAGACTGGTTATGGCGTGCCGCGGTGCATACTCAAAGCCCCCCGGCTCGCGCTGGCGGTTTACCTGCCGCGTTCGCTTAAAGGGTGTTTAGGTGCTGATGAACTGCTCCGTGGTCCCGCCGTTCCTGAGCCCAACTGCTGATCCGCCCTATGCTGCTTCCCGTTGATTCCGTCCTGCCCGAATTGGTCGCCAGCCTGCGGGAGTCCAATTGTCTGGTTCTGAAGGCTCCAGCCGGAGCCGGCAAGACGACTCGAGTGCCCCCTGCCCTGCTGGACGCGGGACTGGCAGAATCCGGTCAGATCATCATGCTGGAACCGCGTCGGCTGGCAGCTCGTACGGCTGCGGCACGCATGGCCTTCGAACGTGGTCAATCGGTCGGCCAGCAGTTTGGTTTCCGGGTGCGTTTCGAGGAGGCGGTGTCACGCGACACGAGGGTACTGGCCGTCACCGAAGGAGTGCTGCTGCGGCGTCTGCAGGATGACCCCTTCCTTGACGATGTGTCTGTGGTAATTTTCGACGAATTTCATGAGCGTCGGCTGGACAGCGATCTTGCGCTGGCGATGGTGCGTCGAGTTCAGCAGACGGTGCGTCCGGACCTGCGCATCGTGGTGATGTCGGCAACTCTGGACCCTGAACCCATCGCGCAGTGGCTGGGTGGCTGCCCTGTTATTCGCAGCGAAGGCCGTTTGTTCCCGGTGAAAATCTTATGGTTTAACCCGCCGCAGCGGCTGCCGATCCCGGAACTGGCGGCTGCCGGGATTGAACGTGTGCTGCAGTCTGCACCAGCAGGCGGGGCTGCTGCCGAGGCTGGCGACATCCTGGTGTTTCTGCCGGGGGTCGGTGAGATTCATCGGACGGCCGGACTGCTGGAGCGTTTGGCGGCCAGTCGCAATCTGGCGGTGCTGCCGCTGTTTGGCGAGATGACATCGGAGGAGCAGGATCGGGTGCTGGGTCCGTGCGATCGTCGCCGCGTGATTTTGGCGACCAACGTAGCGGAAACATCCATCACGATTGACGGGGTGACGGCTGTTGTTGACACCGGATTTGCTCGTCAAATGCTGTTTGACGCTGACTCGGGGCTGGATCGATTGGAGCTGGTTCCCATTTCCCAGGCTTCGGCTGATCAGCGGGCTGGTCGAGCCGGCCGCACGGCTCCGGGGATCTGTCTGCGTTTGTGGGACGAAGCGTCGCATCGTCGACGACCTGCGTGGGATGCAGCCGAGCTGCAGCGGGTGGATCTGTCCTCTGCAGTGCTGCGTCTGATCGCCTGGGGCGAGTCTGATCCGCAGGCGTTTCCGTGGTTCGAAGCTCCGCCCCAATCATCACTGCAGCATGCCGTGGCCCTGCTGGAACTGCTGGGAGCAGTGCAGTCCGGAGCGGCAACGGACATTGGTCAGCGGATGGTTCGTTTCCCCACCGCCCCTCGACTGGCTCGCATGCTGATAGAAGCGGCAGCCGCGGGTGTGGGTGAACGGGCCTGTTTGCTGGCGGCGATGTTGTCGGAGCGAGATCCGTTCCTGCGACCTCGCCCCGGTTCAGGAAACTCGGGCGGGCGCGATTCGGCCGGCCGCACAACTCTGATCCGTCAGTCACGGTCGGACGTGCTGGATCGTCTGCATGCACTGGAAGACTGGTTTGCCGAGGGACGCGGTGATACGCCTTTCGGGGAGATCAATCGCTCGGCGTCCCGGACGATTGCGTCGGCGGCGAAACAACTGGCCCGTGTGCTGAGGGAGGCTCGTGGCGGTATGCCGGACCGCGGGGCGGTGCCTGCCGATGAGGCGTCAGCGGATGAAGCTCTGCTGCGGGCACTGGTGGCGGGATTCCCGGACCGCGTGGCTCGGCGGCGTGATGCCGGTGGCGACAAGGCCCTGATGGTGGGGGGGCGGGGAGTGCGGCTGGGACCGCGATCGGCCGTGCGACAGGCCCCGCTGTTTCTCTGCGTGGACATTGATGGTGCGGGCAGTGATGCGGAGGTTCGGCAGGCGTCTGAAGTGCTGCGAGCGTGGCTGCCGGCTGCGGGGCTGAGGGATTCGGACGAATTGTTCTTTCATCCGTCACAGAAGCAGGTGGTGGCCAGACGCAGGCTGTGTTTTGCTGATCTTGTGCTGGAAGAGACACCGGCAGCGATCCGGGACACCGCCGCGGCCTCCGACTGCCTGTATGCGGCTGCGAGGGGCCAGTGGACGCAGATCCTGCCACCGGAGGACGATCCATTTCATGGCTTTGTGCAGCGCATGCGGTGTCTGAAGGTGTGGATGCCGGAGCTCCCGTTACCGGACTGCGGCGACTCGCTGCTGGGCGATCTGCTGCAGGAGCTGTGTTATGGACGTCGTTCCTTCGGTGAACTGAAGGCGGCACCGTGGCTGAGTGCACTGCAGGGGCGGCTTGAGTATTCGCTGGTGCAGACGATTGAGCGAGAGGCGCCGGAAAAACTGCAGGTGCCCAGTGGCAGCCGGATTCGGCTGGAGTATGCGGAGGGGCGACCACCTGTATTGGCCGTGCGAATTCAGGAGATCTTCGGATTAACGACGACACCGCGAATTGCCGGCGGGCGGATTTCGGTGCTGCTGCACCTGCTGGCTCCCAACTATCGGCCGCAGCAGATCACCGACGACCTCGCCAGCTTTTGGGCCAGCACCTACGATGATGTGAAAAAGGATTTGAAGCGTCGTTATCCGAAGCATTCGTGGCCGGATGACCCGCTGACTGCGGTGGCCGTGAAAAAGGGCTGACCCGCATCCCCCCCGCCTCACACTTGCCTCACTCCCGTAGCTCGTGCGCACCCAGCCCATGCTGGGAGGGGCGAGGCTCCCGCCGAGCCGTCGCGTCGGGTCGGGGCCGGTTCAGCAGTTTCTTGCCACGACGACACAGAGACCGCGGAGGTGAAGCAGCTCAGTGTGCTCTGTACCTGTGTGGTTGAAGCAATAACCGCAGTGGGCTCAGCAGGAGCTTCGCCCTCCCGAGAAGAGGAGAGGGGACGGGGGTGAGGGGTGAAATGGCACGCTACCCTGAGAACCCCGATATTCAGCGTGGCACCCGCGTCACGCAAAGCAGCTCAGGGGACATGTGAATCACAAAAGCACCGGGGGGCAAAAGGTACTGTTGCCCCCTCACCCCCGACCCCTCTCCCCCGATTGGGGGCGAGGGGAGGATTTTATGTTT
>SXXK01000082.1 GCA_005791255.1 Planctomyces sp. | reverse complement strand
GAGCCTGAATGATGTTGAAGAAGCCATGATCGCTCCAGGACGGGACTACAACATGCCCGACGCCCGCAGCTGGGGTGAACTGACGAAACGTCGCGAACGACTCGGACGCGTTGACAGCCGTGAACGCACCGAAAGCGAACTGAAAATCGAAAAAAGCCTCGGCGATAAAGTGTCCCTGCACTACAAGGACACGCCACTCACCGAAGTTGTTCGACAGATCGCACTCGATCACGGCATCAATATCACCATGAAGACTCGTGAGATTGAGTCCGAAGGGCTGTCAGTCACGCAGATGGTCAGCATCGACGTGGATGGTATCACCCTCCGCAGTGCCCTCAATCTGCTGCTCGATCAGGCCGGTGGACTGGTGTACTCAATCGAAAACGAAACTCTGATGATCACCAATCGTCTGGAGCAGGAAACGAAGTACCTCAATGTCGCCTACAACGTCGCTGACCTCGTCGTACCGGTCGGAATTCGCAACCCAGCCAATGTCGGACAGTACGGCAACTCAGTGCCCGGAAGTGAACGAGCTCCGAGTGCCAGCGGAAATGGGTTCTATCAGGTCAACGACGATCTCGCCGTCTCCATCGGTGGCAATGGTCGACCGTCAGCCAACGGGACCGGATCCGGCAGCAATACCGTCAGCAATGCCGACTTCTCCGGACTGGTCAACCTGATCACCACCACCGTCGAACCAGGAACCTGGGACGTCGATGGCGGACAGGGAACAATCGGTCAGGAAGAAAACACACTGTCTCTGGTGATTCGCCAGACCTCCGCTGTTCACGAACAGATCGCCGATCTGCTCACACAGCTCCGCAAACTGCAGGACCTGCAGGTGACCGTCGAAGTGCGGTTCATCAGCGTCTCCGATAACTTCTTCGAACGAATCGGCGTCGACTTCGACATGAACCTGAATGATACGCTCGGCGATCCTCCGGGAGTTCCCGCCTTCGGATCACGCCAGCTGCAGTTCCCCGGCGGTGCCGGTCAGAACGGTGGTGGTGGTGGTGGTCAGCAGGGTGGTGACCTTCGAGGTAGCCAGCAGGGCCAGGGTGGTGGCGGGCAGCAGGGACAGCAGAATCAGGGTGGTGGTCAGCAGCTGTTCGACCCGATCAACCGAGTCAACTCGCCTCGTGATGACTTCCGTGGTACGGTTGTGGGGATGAGCGGTCCGAACCAGTTCACACAGGACTATGACATCCAGTTCCGTCAGGGTTCCTTCGAAATCGGCGTACCCGACTTCGGTGGATTCCAGCCAAATGCCGGTATCCAGGTCGGTATGGCCATCCTCAGCGACATCGAAGCCTTCTTCTTCATCCAGGCTGCTCAGGGCGACTCTCGCTCAAACATCCTGTTTGCTCCGAAGGTCACGATGTACAACGGTCAGTTCGCATCAATCACCGACCAGACACAGCGCTATCTGGTCATTGGACAGATCCCGAACCTCGCACCGGGTGCCGTCGGCTTCCAGCCAATCGTCGCTCCGTTCCCGGACGGTATCAGCCTTACCGTGTCAGGTGTGGTGTCTGCTGACCGTCGCTATGTGCGACTGTCCATGTCTCCGTTCTTCAGCCAGATCATCGACGTCCAGACCTTCACCAATGTCAACGCCGGCGGTGCCGGTGGTCTCGGCGGTGGCGGTGGTGGCTTCGGTGGCGGCGGCGGCGGCTTCGGTGGTGGTGGCGGCGGTGCCGGTGGCGGCTTCGGCGGTATCGGCGGTATCGGCGGCGGCTTCGGCGGTGGCGGTGGTGGCGGCTTCGGAGGAGGTGGTGGTGGTGGTGGCCAGGGTGGCCAGCAGGGTCAGCAGGGTGGTGGCCAGTCCGGCACACTCCAGCTGCCTGTGATCTCCACGATCTCTGTCAGCACCGTCGTCAGCGTTCCGGACGGAGGTACCGTTCTGCTGGGTGGTATCAAGCGTCTGCGTGAAGGCCGCAACATGGCCGGTGTTCCGATTCTCAACAAGATCCCTTACATCAGCCGTCTCTTCAAGAACAGCGGTGTGGGACGTGAAACGGAAAGCATCATGCTGATGGTGACTCCTCGCATCATCATCCAGGAAGAAGAAGAGGAGATTATCAACGGAACTGCGGCAGAATAGCATTCGCGGCAGCCAGGCCGGCCTGCAGGAAACTGCAGGCCGCCAGCCTCCGCAGGTGCGGTCTGCGAAGGAAGGTTGTGGCCTGAGCCGCTGAGGATGTGTTCTCTGCAGCGAAGCAGTTTCGGGGTCTGAGCCGTCGCGAAGTGCGGGTTTCGCGGCGGCTCTTCTCTTGCGCTCTGTGTCCGGTTAGCATACCGGATCACTCCCTGCCCACTCCTGCCAGGCCCGCCCAAATGAAACGCGTCGGCATCATCGCTCTGCTGCACGAAAGCAATACGTTCCTGCACGAGCCCACAACGCTCGCACACTTCCAGGCCAATCTGCTGGTGACCGGCGAACACGTCCTGCAGGCGTTTCGCGGCACGCCACATGAAGTCGGTGGCTTCCTCCAGGCCCTTGAAGAAGACAGCCATACGCAGCCAGTCGGCATCTTCGCCGCCCGCGCCATGCCCTACGGCACCATCACACACGACTGCTGGACACAGCTGATGCAGCTGCTCATCAGCAGCCTGCAGCAGGCTGGACCACTCGATGGACTGCTCGTCGCACCGCATGGTGCCACCGTCGCCGAAAATGCAGCCGACGCAGATGGCCACTGGCTGCAGCTGGTCCGGCAGCACGTCGGACCGGATTTGCCCATCATCGGCACACTGGACCTGCATGCCAATGTCTCGACACAGATGGCCGAAAACTGCGACGCACTCTTCGGCTATCGCACCAATCCACACCTCGATCAGCTGGACCGCGGACTGGAAGCCGGACGCTGCCTGCTGCATACCCTGAAAACCGGCGTCCGACCGGCCATGAAGCTGCTGCAGCTGCCCATGTGCATCAATATTGAACGACAGGCTACCGCAGAACCGCAGGGGCAACTGCTCTGGCAGGAAGCCGACAGGCTCCAGTCGCAGCCCGGCATGCTCAGTGTCTCCTGCCTCTACGGCTTCCCCTACGCCGACGTGCAGGAAATGGGGGCCTCCGTGATTGCTGTCGCACAACAGGATCACGCTCTCGCACTGCACACAGCCAGCGAAATGGCCAGCTTCTGGTGGAAACACCGCTCCGAATTCCTCGGCAAACTTGTCAGCGTGGAATCCGGAATCACGCTGGCACAAAACGCTCGGCAACAGGATCCAACGAAACCCGTCGGACTGCTGGAAATGGGGGATAACGTCGGCGGAGGAAGTCCGGGCGATGGCACATGGATCGCCCACGGCTGGCTGCAATTCGCAAATGGACCATGCCTCGCTGTGCTCGCCGATCCCGAAGCTGTCCGACTGGCCGTCGCGGCCGGAATCGGTGCCAGACTGCAGATGAATGTCGGAGGCCGCATCGATCCCCGGCGACACGGTCCACCACTCAGAGATCACTGGACCGTCATCAACATCACCGACGGCCGATTTTCCGAATCCGAACCACGCCACGGAGGCTATTCAAAGTTCAATCAGGGCACCACTGCCGTGCTGCAGGGAGACTCCGGACTGACAGTCGTCGCCACAACACTGCGAGTCGCCCCGCTCAGCCTGCAGCAGATCCTGTCTCAAAACCTCCGGCCCGCCGACTTTTCCGCCATCATACTCAAGGGTGTTCACGCACCCGTCGCCGCCTACGCGCCCGCCTGCAGCCAGTTGATCCGAATCAATACCACCGGCGTCACAACTGCCGACCTGACTGAATTGTTATTCCAGCAGCGACGAAGGCCACTTTTTCCCTGGGAAAACCCAACCGACTGGCAGGCCTCATCATGAACTCTGCAACTCCGCCGGTTCCGCAGACCGAACAGCAGCCAACAAAAGTTCGCTGGCTGATGATTCTGCTGGCCACACTCACTGCCGTACTGCTGTATCTTGACCGGGTCTGCATCAGTACCGCCGGAGAAACTGTCGCAAAAAATCTGGGGATCTCCAAAGCGGAACTGGATAATGTCCTCGGAGCCTTCTTCCTGACCTACGCACTGGGACAGTTGCCCGCTGGCTGGCTGGGTGATCGCTGGGGCGCCCGCTGGACCCTCGGAATCTACATCTTTCTTTGGTCGCTCGCCACCGCGCTGCTTGCCTTCGCCCGCACACTCTCCGCCCTGCTGATCCTGCGACTGGCCTGCGGGCTGTTCGAAGCCGGCGCGTATCCACTGGCTGCCAGCATCGTACGTCGCTGGGTCCCTGCACCCTGGCGCGGTACAGCCAGCGCAGTCATCGCCGTCGGAGGACGATTGGGCGGAGCCGTCGCGCCTGTCCTGACCATTCAGCTCATGCTCGCCTGGACCCACGGCAGCCAATGGTGGTCCATTCCCAACGATGCCACAGCCGATCTCAACAGCTGGCGACCGGTCATGGGGCTGTACGGACTGGCTGGAATCGCAGGCGCCGGAATCTTCATTCTGCTGTTTCGCGACTGGCCACATCTGCACCCTGCCGTCAACAACGCTGAACTCAGACTCATCCGCGGCAGCGAAGCAGTCAGTACCGGGAGTTCTCAGGGATCCTCCGAATGGCCACCCATCCTCGCCATGATCTGCTCATTCCCGATGTGGATGAACTGCGCTGTCCAGTTCTCCGCCAATCTCGGCTGGGGCTTCCTCGTTACCAAGTTCCCCCAGTTCCTCAAAGACACATTCCAAAGCAGCCAGCAGCAGCAGGGCTGGATGCAAAGCCTGCCACTGGCCGCCGGCATCATCGGACTGTTTCTGGGAGGCCTGTTTACTGACGCTCTGACGCGATCCTGCGGACCACGCTGGGGACGCTCGCTCGCCATGTCCGGCTCACGCCTGCTCGTCTTCGTCGCGCTGGCCGCCGTCCCATTCGCTGGATCCGCATGGACAGCCACACTGCTGCTGGCTGTCGTCGGACTGGCTACAGATCTCGGTACACCCGCTGTTTGGGCCTTCGGACAGGATGTCGGAGGACGATTCGTCGGGTCAGCCGTCGGCTGGGCCAACATGTGGGGCAACTTCGGAGTCGCAGTATCACCGGCCTTTTTCGGCTGGATTGTTGGAGCCTCCACTTCAGGCACTGACTGGAGCCTCGCCTTCCAGGCCTGCGCGGCAGTCAATCTGATCGCCGCAGTCGCCGCTCTCGGTGTCAACGCCTCCAAACCCCTCGTCCCCGGTCACCAGACATACTCAGGAAATCGAGGCTCGTGAGCATTCGGAGGTGCCACGTACCATGAAGGCGCGTTGTAAAGACGCGACTGCCTCGGCACCTGATATCGGCCAACAGGAGCCGCAGAGTGTGCCGCCTGCATGATCTCCGGTTGCGGACGATGTGGCCGAACCGCCGCCGCATGCGGTACAGGTGGTGGCGGTGTCATGGGACCACCAGAGCCGAAATTCCCATCAGGAATCGGTGGCGGCGGTGTCACAGGACCAACGGCACCGGGCCCCGGCTGCAATGGAACACCCGGAAATGCACTCGGCACACCCGGATGCTGGTGCACCGCACCAGCATCTGACCCGCCCACCGGCCGCGGCCCCGGCACAAATCTCGCTCGCGGTGCTGCATACTGCTCAGGTGAGGACAACCAGCCGTTCTGACCCGGCCATGGTGACAAAGGCCACTCCGAAATCCGCTGCCCGCGCACATGAGTAATCATTTCTCGACCGCCCAGACTGTAGCGACGATGTCCCTCAAACCAGGGTGAATAATACGAATCAGGACTCTGCCAGCCCTCCGATGGGTACACCGGAGCCACACCCTGCCATGTGTAATACACGGGACCCGCATAACCGACCTGAGGTTGCGGACCCGGATACTGGGCACCCGGATACTGGGCACCCGGATACTGGGCACCCGGATCAGGCGCCGGCGCGTACTGAGTCGTCTGCCACTCCCCCGCTGCCCGCAGTTCGTCTGATGGCAAAACCTCCCCGTTTCCTCCCTCAGCCTGCTCGTCCCCAGTGGCAGCTTCGGCATCGGGACCGCCACGGCCGGTACCACGAGCTGGCGGACCACTCGCAGCACCCGGACCACCCGGACCACCACCTGCACCTCGATTCCCCCGCGGAGCCTGCCCCGACGGCTGACCGCCACGTACCGGACCCTCTGACCGCGGTTCCACCGCACGCATCTGCAGCGGCCTGTCTGAAGCCTGCTCGTCAGTGTCATACCATGAGGAAGGTGCCGTCCAGGCCAGCCGGCGAGTTCGCGAAACCGCCTCGTAGCCCGTAAAGCCATAAGACTGATCCAGCGCATTGAAAGCACTCGATAAGTCCAGCAGCTCACTGTTGATCGAATTCTGCACAGCCGAGAGGCCCGTAATCAGACCAATCACGACCATCGTGCCCACTACCACCAGCTCTGCCGAAACAACAGCACCAGACTGGCACCGGAAAAATGACCTGCCGCGGTCACGCATGGAAATACCTTTCATACTGGACTCTGCAAAAAAAACATCCGATGCGAGAACAGGGCACTCCAGCCCCGTCTCGCATCGGATGCAGTCGACGATCAGGATTCCCTCCCGACCGAAGGGCGGTTTCTCAGGCCGCCGTTCTCTCTCGCCGTGAACAGAGCCGGTCACAGTCGCCGATCAACCCGGACGCACGCCTTCGAATGTTCCCCTTGAACACTCATCCGACGCTGCGAAACACAGGCATCTCAGCCACCACAACCGTTACAGTCACAACATTTGATACAGTTAGCAGATTCCGTACCACCGGCAGAATCAGTACAACCCGTACAAATTAACAACAACGCAAACTCATTGCAGAAATAGACTTACGACAAAAAACCCAAAACTCCTCGGCAAATCCCCACACACACCGCGCAAAGCAGCCTGAACACTGTTATTAGCGCTTTGTCAACTTTCCTGATCAAAACCCGACAGTCGCGCACCCGGGAAGTCGGATTTGTCGGTCGAGTTCCCTCGGCTGACAGTCGATTCCAGCCCCGCAAATTGCTATTTTCAACCGCTCCGGGGCGCACTCCATCCCGCCACCCGGCTCATCACTCTGGATACAGCCCCATGGCAAAATGTCTGGTTACTGGCGGATCAGGATTCATCGGCAGCCACCTCACCGAACTGCTGCTCTCGCAGGGACACTCCGTCGTCGTCCTCGATAACCTCTCCACAGGCCGAACCGAAAATCTCGATCAGGTACGAGACCACAACAGACTCGAAGTCCGTACCGCCTCCATCACAGACCCGGTCGCACTCAGCGAAGCCGTGCACGGAGTGGAAATCATCTTCCACCTCGCTGCTGCAGTCGGAGTCAAATTGGTGGCGGAAGACCCCGTTCGCACCATCGAAACCAATATCTACCCCACCGAACACCTGCTGCGACTGGCCGTTCAGGGACAGGTAAAACACTTCTTCCTCGCCTCCACCAGCGAGGTCTACGGCAAAAATCCCAGGGAACGCTGGACCGAGGAGGAAGACCTGCATTTCGGCCCCACCAGCCGACCTCGCTGGGCCTACGGATGTTCCAAAGCCATCGACGAATTCCTCGCACTCGCCTACTGTCAGAAATATGGCCTGGGAGTCACCATCGGCAGGTTCTTCAACGTCGTCGGACCACGACAGATTGGAAATTACGGCATGGTGGTTCCCCGCTTCGTCGATGCCGCTCTCCAGGGTTTTCCTCTCACCGTCTACGACGATGGCTCCCAGATCCGCTGCTTTGCTCATGTCCGTGAAATCGTCAGCTGCGTACTCGACCTGACACTCAACCCCGCCGCCGCCGGACGCGTCTTTAATATTGGCAGCGACCAGCCTGTCTCCATCATTGACCTCGCTCGCAAAGTACTGCAAAAAACCCACTCCTCCTCCGAAATCGCTTTCCTGCCCTACCACCAGGCCTACAGCGAAGATTTTGAAGATGTGCAGCGGCGAGTCCCCTGTGTCGATCTGCTGCAGCACACCATTGGCCGCAAACCCGTCATGACCCTCGACCAGATCCTCGAAGACATCATCGCCTGGAAAACAAAAACACGCGATTGCGGGAATTGACAATCACTCATAACGCCCGGCCCTGCACACTTGATTCCACAATACCTTTCCTGGTATCCTTTTCCGCTTGCCTGACGCTGACAGTCTCTGCAGTTCAGGCCCACTGCGGTAGTGGCGAAACTGGCAGACGCGCACGCTTGAGGGGCGTGTGGAGCAATCCGTGCAGGTTCAAGTCCTGTCTACCGCATTCCACATTCCACCATGTCTCAGCCACCCGCCACTGCAATTCCGCCGCAATCCGCCGGACCCCCGCAGGCGCCGTTCAACCTGCAGACATTCTGCCAGCAGGTGGCCTCCGCTCTCAGCATCAGCCCCAGCCGGGCTGACGGCGCCGCCAGACTCCTCGAAGACGGCAACACCATCCCCTTCATCGCACGCTACCGCAAAGAAGCCACCGGTGGCCTCGATGAACGACAGTTGCGCCACATCGAAGATGCCCTGGCCACCGCACGCGAACTGGCCGCACGCCGAAACACCGTCCTCAAATCCATCTTCGAACAGGGCAAACTGACCCCGGAACTCCAGAATCAAATCCTGTCCTGCCCCGACCAGCGCAGCCTCGAAGAACTCTACCTCCCCTTCAAACCCAAAAAACGCACCCGCGCCGCCATGGCTCGCGAACGTGGCCTGCAACCACTCGCCGACCTGCTCCTCGCTCAGCAGCCACTGCAGCAAAAACCACTCGATGTACTCGCTCGCTTCAAAAACCCCGCACTCGATGTCCCCGATGAACACGCGGCACTTCAGGGAGCCTGCGATATCGTCGCCGAAACATGGGCCGAAAATCCCCAGCATCGCCGTATCGCCCTCGAACTCGCCGCTCGCGGGGAACTCACTTCGGCCCTCAAAAAAGGTCGCGAAGAAGCCGGCGCACGCTTCTCAAACTACTTCAGCTTCCGCGAACGCATCGCCTCCATGCCCTCCCACAGATTCCTCGCACTCCAGCGCGGTGAATCCGAAGGCATCCTCAAACTGCACCTCGAACTCGATGACGAACTGGGCTGCCGAAGACTTGCCGAAAAAGTTCTCAAAAATCCACGCTTCGAATTCCACTCCGAACTGCAGTCCACCGTCACCGACTGCTTCCATCGCCTGCTCCGCCCAGCCGCTGAATCCTCCGTACTGCAGCAGCAGCGAGAAAAAGCAGATGCAGAAGCCGTTGAAGTCTTCGCCAAAAATCTCCGCGATCTGCTCATGGCAGCACCCGCCGGACAGCAGGTCACGATCGGAATCGACCCCGGATTTCGCACAGGATGCAAACTGGCAGTCGTCGACAGCACCGGACAGTTTCTCGCCAGCGAAACCATCTTCCCCACTCCGCCACGCGAAGACCTCCAGCACGCTGAAAATGTCCTCCTGAAACTCATCCGCCAGCACAATGTCCGCCTCATTGCCGTCGGCAACGGCACTGCCTCCCGCGAAACTGACCGCTTCGTCGCCGATGTCCTCAAACGACACAACCTCAGCATCACACAGGTCTCCGTCAGCGAAGCCGGCGCCTCCGTCTACTCGGCCAGTGAAATCGCCATCACCGAATATCCCGAACTCGATGTCACCGTTCGCGGCGCCATCAGCATCGCTCACAGACTCCAGGATCCACTCGCAGAACTCGTCAAAATCGACCCCCGCTCCATCGGAGTCGGCCAGTACCAGCACGATGTCGATCAGACACTCCTCCGAAAAGCACTCGATCGCGAAGTGGAATCGTGCGTGAATGCCGTCGGAGTCGATCTGAACACCGCCAGCGCCCCGCTCCTCACACACGTCGCCGGTATCGGCACAGTCCTCGCCGGGAAAATCGTCGCCTGGCGCAACGAAAACGGCGCCTTCAACTCCCGTCGCGATCTCCTCAAAGTCCCACGACTCGGACAAAAAGCTTTCCAGCAGGCCGCCGGATTCCTCCGCATCCGCGGAGGATCGGAACCGCTCGACGACTCCGCCGTGCACCCCGAACAATACCCGCTCGTCCAAAAAATGGCCCGCAGACTTCAACTGGAACCCACAAAACTGATCGGCAGTCAGCATCTCATTTCACAACTGACACCCGCTGAGTTCATCAGCAGCGATGCCGGTGAATTCACAGTCCGCGATGTCCTCACAGAACTCGCTCGACCAGGACGTGACCCACGCAGCGAATTCCGCACCGCCCGCTTTGCTGATGGCATCAGCGAAATCGAACATCTCCAGCCCGGCATGG
Organism: Planctomyces sp.; assembly: GCA_005791255.1. Lineage (GTDB taxonomy): Bacteria > Planctomycetota > Planctomycetia > Planctomycetales > Planctomycetaceae > SXXK01. Next base: position 24,031 of record SXXK01000082.1, on the reverse strand, counting down.
AACTGGAAGGAATCGTCACCAACGTCACAAAATTCGGCGCCTTCGTCGATATCGGAGTCCATCAGGATGGACTCATCCATATCTCACAACTGGCCGATCACTTCATCAAAGATCCCGCAGAAGTCGTCTCCGCAGGCCAAATCGTCCACGTCACAGTCCTCGAAGTCGATCTCGCACGCCGCCGCATCTCACTCCGCCGACGACGCTGATCCCTCACTGAATACAGCCGCTCGGAATCACCGCAGACACCACCGCGGCTCCGGTACAGCCTCCAAAACGACAGGCCGTAATCAAACTCCGACCCGCTTCCCCCTCCCACTCAATCGCATGCTGCTGCAAAGGCTGCTCACGACGATCCTCAATCGACAACCCCATCAGAATCATGTCCCGACAGTCGCTCAGATGGATCCCCACAGGCGCAGAATCCAGAATCTGCGAATGACTCAGCGTTACATTGCGACAACCCTCCAACTCCAGCAGTGCCCGCCGCTGCAGCTCCGGTGCCTCAGGAAACTGATGACGCCCCGTCTGACAGTCCTGCACAATATTGCCGCTGAACACACTGTCGCGACAGTTCCTCAATGTCACACCCGTACACAACTCACGCTCCACACCATAGTCCGCGTTATGACCCAGACTGTTGTCACCCACCGTCACCTGCGAACAGTCCTCCAACAGCACATTCCGGTAATGTCCCGAATAAATACAGTTGCCACTCAGCGACACACCCTGCACCGCTGACAAATGCACATTCACCCACTGACTGCCAATCAGATTACCCGTTATCGCAATCATCCCGACCTTCGCGTTTTTCGCCGCCCTCTGACCAATCATCCGGATATTCGCACCATTCGGACTGTACGTCGCCTGAATCGTGTTGCTGCAAATCGTCCCCTCACGAATACTGCCCTCGCTGGCGTCCAGCCAGATTTCCGCCGTCGGCACTCCATCCGCCCCCGGAATCCCATGCCCGCCATTGTTGTTGTACTCAATGTCATTGCCCGTAATCTGCAAATTCCGGATCTCACTTCGCTCAACCCGAATTCCACCCAGACGACAGTAGCTGATGTGACTGCCGGTAATGATCGTCTGGTGCAGATTCACCGCCTCCATCCACACTCCCGTTCCGGTATTGTGATAAATGTGGCAGTGACTGATCAGGACATTTCGAGCACGCCCGGTAATGTGAACGCCATGCCGCAGATGCCGCAGCAGAACCCCCGTTAACGTGGGCTGCATCACACCCTCCAGACGGATCCCGTCCGCCTCCGCATGCAGCCCCGTAATCTCCAGATCTGCCACCATCGGCAGACGCTCATGAGTCCAGATCGTTTCGCGGAAATCCTGCGGAGCTGCCGTACCGGTGTGCGATCCACGAAAAATAATCGCCGGACCCGCACCGTCCATCAGAATTCGAGCTGTCCCGCTCTCACCCCGTATCGACGTACGCCCCACAGTCGGCAGCAACACCAGCAACGGACGAGTAATCCGGTAGTCACCACGAGGCAGACAGACTTCCCCAACCGACTCGTCTATCGCATGCTGCAACGCGTCCGTGTCGTCCGTCACGCCATCGCCCGCCGCACCGAAATCCGCCGCCTGAGCCATCGCTCGCACTCCAGCTCTGTCTGCAGACAGCTGCCACTGTCAGCGTGGCACCACCACCTGCAACTGATTGTCTATCGTATGACCCGGATACATCCGCTCTGCCGCCGTCGTCGCCAGCTGACGAGCCAGCCACGAACCCGCTCGACCAGACAAACTCACCGTCTGAAACCCCACCTCAACTCGGAAATCCACGATCTCTACCGAACCCAGTTCGTAAATCAGATCCAGACAACGGTCCGTCTCAGGACTGGTTTTGGGAGCCTGACGCATGTATGCCTCCATTCAGCTGGCAAATTCTCGATGACACATTATCAAAAAACCATCGCGTGTTTCAAAGCCAGCAACAGGATTCTCTCCGCAACATTCACACTCCGCCCTCACACTCCCTCTGCAATTGCTCGCCCGCTGACCGCAACGCCCAGAACCGAAGCCCATACACCAGCAGACCGTAAAAAAACAAACTCAGCAGGATACACGCAAACTGCAACTCCACATCCTGACCCGGTAAATCCCGAGACTCACAACAAATCCACATCCCCACCGGGTACACCGTCAACAGCAACAGCACGTCATTGGCAGAAAGCCAGAACATCCCAAAAAAACCATACACAAACACCGGGCCCAGCGCAAAAATCAAAATCACAAACAGTGACCAGACTGCAGCCTTCATCTGCGAACTCGCTCGCAAACTGCATAACACCCCCACCCACAGACAAAACAACATATGCAGGCTCGTATAAGCCATCGACCTTACCCAAAATGCCAACGCACTGTCGCTGCCGGGCGTCCATGGCTGCAAACGGTCATCCAGCATGACACGACACGCCTGCAAAACTCCACATACCACCAGCATAAACACACATATCCGCAACGCCCCGGCTGACTTCTCCAGCAGAAAATTACGATTCGAAATCGGAGTCGTCAGCAGAATCTCAAGTGTCTGCTTCTCACGCTCCGACACCACACATCGAGCCGCCGTCGAAAGAACTGACACCGCACCAATCAGAACCAGCAGAAAATAGGCAACCATCACAGGGCCCGGCTGCCGTATCTGCATCCCCTCAGACGACAGCCACAGGATCAACCCCAGCATCAGCAGCACCACCAGAATCTGACCCGGACGCCGCGCCAGAACCGACAGAGACATCTCCCGCCACGCTATCGCTCCTTCCCCCGGCACAACCCGCGATTCACCCCCTGCCGCCGTCCCCGCCACCGCAGCCGCCACCATCTGCGAACCCTGTACGGTTCCAGCCTCCGCTGCGCCCGATGCACAAGCCACAAACGCCCCGCCTGCGCTCCTCCTCAGAACTGTTCGCCGCAACAACCACTCAGGACGCGTCAACAGCCACGCCAGCACCCATGCCACCCCCCGCACCACACGCCGCCCCGTAATCGGTGCCTCCTCACGATAACGAGAAACCGCCACGCCACTCACCAGAATCATCAGCCCCGACGACACGATCACCGGAACACCAGCCACCAACAAGTGCCAAACCGAATCACCAAAATGAAACCCCACAGCACTCCACAAATACGACGTAAACAGGCCTGCAAAATACACCGCGCCCTCAGGAAACATGTCGCGCAACCCAAACACAGACACCAACAGCGGCGGCCCCGCAGCCATTGCAATCAAACTCACATACGTCATCCAAAACGCACTCTGCGAACTCCCCAGCAAACACGACCAAAACATCGACACACTGCTGATTTGCAATGCTGCCAGCAACAGCTCCAACAACGCCACAGAGATCGCACCCCGAGAAAATCCGCCCATCGAATACGTAATTCCCAGCAGCGGACCCGTCAGCATCAGCAGCCACGCCATGGGCAGCAGCCTCGCCAGAAATTTCTCCAGCACGATCCCCGCAGGTGTCATCCTCGATACCAGCACCAGACCCAGTGTCTGCCGCTCACGCTCACCCGCGATCGCCGAACACGTCAGCGCCGGCAGCAACAGCAGCATCGCCCACAGATCAAACATCACAAGGCCCGCCAGCAACTGGGATCCAGTACCCAGAAAACTTAACGAACCACGCCCCATGGACAACGCACCCTGCACCAAACTGCTGTACCAGCTCAGCATCACAAAAATCAACAGCACCAGCACCACCACCCGCAGTACCCACGTGCGACGCCGACCAGCACTCTGAGTCAGCTCGCGACGCAACAACGGAAACTCCGCATTCATCAGCAGTTGCTTCCACATCACTCATTACCCCCGTCGTCTCCACGCCCCTCGCTGCTGCCAAACAACCTCAAACAATACCGACGCAGCCACAGCAGTACCAGCAGCCACAACACCAGCCCTGTCACAGCCATCACCAGCAACACACCGCTGCCACCACGCCAGCGCAGCAGCCGCGACGCATGCGCCAGCCAGACCAGCAGCGGCGAACAACAGCAAAGAAACCACCAACGCTCCAGCACTGCCGAATCACCACCCAGCCGCAGGACCTCCACAACCAGCGGCAACGCCGGCACCACAAAAATTGATGTCACCACAAGCATCGATCGGCTCAATGCCCGCAACAGACCCTCACACCGCAGCGACTGCCACACCGCCAGCCACTTCACCAAATGCAGTACCATCAACAGCAACAGCAATCCGGACACCAAATACAACACACCCTGCACACTCAAACCGATCCGCGACATCGGATCCAGCAACAGTCGCGACATCGCCAGCGTCATATTCGACAGCATCAGCAGCCACAGCACTCGGTCGGCACCTGCCAGCTTCTGCCGCAACAGCTCCACATTGCTGATCGGCATCAGCCACAGCAGATCCCGAGTTCCCTGCTGACGCTCAAACGCCAGTGCCTCACAAACACAAACCACCACCATCAGCATCGAAAGCAGACCATACGCCACCTGCAGCACAGGCAAACTGACCGCAAACTCCAGCGGTGACAACTGCCGACGCAGCCACAGCAAACCCAGCAGCACCGTCACACAGTAAAGCACATGCGCATGCCAGCGAGTCTGCGGATTCCTCGCCAGCTCCCGCCACCGCACCGGATCCCGCTCAGGCAACTGTCGTGACTCACGCACCTCTGAGTCCGCCGCCGCACGACTGTCGCTCCGACCCCTCACCCGCGAAATCCAACCCGCAATCCGCCGCTCCAGCCACCGCCGCGGCACCTGCACCGACTGAGGATTCAAAAACGCTCGACCCGGCCAGCGGCGAATACCCTCCACCGCCACCAGCAGCATCAATACAGACAGCACCAAAGGTGGCACACAGCTCAGCAAAAATTCAGGTACACCACCACCCGTCACCACGACACTGAATCCAACAGGAAAATGCACAAATGGCAGTATCCCCAGCACCGCACCCGCACCACGAAACCAATACCACTGCGGCAGGATCCCCACATCCTCCAGCAAACCCGGAATCGCCAGCAGACACATCCAGAAAAACCAGATCACTCCCAACGAAATCGCCGGCGAACTGATCAGCGCTGAACACATCACAGCCGATGCTGCCAGCTGCACACCCACCACAAACAGCAGCAGCCACACCACCAGCAGTCCCGCCAGCGAACTGCCACCACCAGCATACGCCAGCGAAGTCAGCAAAAAACACGGAACCACCAGCAACAGTGACTGCAGCAGCACTGCTGCAAATTTCTGCCACACCACCTGAAACACCGACATCCGCGTCAGCAACAGCAATTCCAGTGACTGTCGCTCTCGCTCCTGCGAAATCGATGCCGCACCCGCCGTCGTGGCATACCCCGCCAGCACCACACAACCCGCCAGAAACTGCCCCAGCAGAGTCCACTGACCGCGAAATCGTGACCCTGATGCCTGACGCAGCACCCCTCCTGTCTCACCCAGCCACAACAACAAAAACACCACAGTCAACAGAACCGTCACCAGCCACAAACCCAGCCGGAAACGACTGCCAAACAACCCCCGCAGCTCCCGCAAAAATAAAGGGAACTCGCAGCGATCCGCCAGCCACCGCCGCAGCATGCACTCGCCCTCCCGCGCACACCCCAGGGCACAAAGCAGCGCTCATCAAAAATGGCAGAGACCGCCAGTCAGCAACCAGCAGCCCCCACACACCTTCCGCCCGGCCTCAGTTACGCTCCACCGTCACTGCCATGATGATCGGTGCCGTACTGTCCGAACCCTTCACCAGCTCCAGCTTCTCAATCACCTCACGACGACTCGGATTCACCGTCACTCGCCGAATCTGCTGACCACCCAGCATGTACGCAAACTCCGATCCCGGAACATCCACACGCCGTATGTAGTCCGCAAAATGCACACCATTCAACAGCTTGATGTCTTCCTGCTCTCCACCCTTGTAGTGCAGCCGCACAATCACCGATACGCTCTTCTCCTGCGAATATGGAAAACTCCAGCCACCCACACCACTCAGCATGTGGATCGCCTTCGCATCCGAATTCAACGGCAGAGTCACAGACTTTGGCATCGTCGGTGGCAGCGGCCCAAAAGGACCATTCAGCAAAATAATATTCGGTACCGATTTGCCACGCGGATCCGTCAGCAAAAATGGCACGTCCTTGAAAATCTTCGGAGCCCAGTCGCCAAACACCATCCGGTCCGGCCCATTGTCGTCGTTGCTGAACAATCCCTTCGTACTCACCGCTGTCGCATAACGATCCAGACTCACCGGCAGAAACTTCCCCTTGTCCGTCAGAAACTCCAGCAGATTCGTCAGCTCCTCCGCATTCATCTGCTTTTCAAATCCCTCAGGCATCAGCGACTTCCGCGAACGCACCAGTTCCTCTATGTCCTCTCGGGCAATCTGGTTCTCACGCCCCTCAGCGTCAATCAGAGTAATCGCGGTTCGCGATTCCCCCGACATCATCCCGTTCAGCACCACACCGTCCGTCTTCACAACCGTGTAGATCCGGAAGTTCCCTTCCACACTCCGACTGGGATCAATGATGTGAGTCAGCAGCTCATGCTTCGGATGCACAGCCATTCCCGTCAGATTCGGACCAATCGCCTTGCCCTCCGAACCATGCATATGACACTTCGAACAGTGCTTCACATACATCGCTCGACCTGCCTTCACATCACCCTGCTGCTCACACAGCGACAGCAGTGATTTCAGGACCCGATCACGATCCGCATCCGGGAGCCCTCCGCCTGCCGCCATCAGCTTCTCCGCAGCCGCTCGGATCCCGCGATCCGGATGAGCCCTCAGGGCCTGCTTCTGATCCAGCGTCAGCTCGCCCAGATCCATTGCACCCGACTCAAACGCACCCAGCATCGCCGTCGTCGTCGCCGGTCGCGACAACAGCACTCGCACCACCGCAGACTTGGCCTGCGGAGTCAGTACGCTGCCACGCTCAATCAACGCAGCTCCCAGACCCTCAGATGTGCTCAATGCAGCCGCATCAATCAAACCAACCGACAGCTCAGGAGCCGCCGTCGGAGTAATCGCGGACAGCACCGCAGTCAGAATCTCCACATTGTCCGACTGAAAACTCACGGCCTCACGAGCAGCATTCACTCGCTCTTCCGTGCCCACCGCACCATCCGCCACCACCTTCAGCAGCGAATCAATAATCTCTTTTGCATAAGACTCCAATGCCTTCGAACCACACAGACTCGCCAGCTGCAGCAGCTTGCCCCGACCACCCGCCGGAACACGCTCCAGCAGTGCCGTCAGACCGGACTCCAGCTCCTTCGTCGCCACAATCCGATGATCCTTCGGCCAGCCCTCCGCCAGACCACGGACCACCACCTCAGCCAGCTGCGGTGGCGCAGACTTCAGACCGCTCAGCAGCTCCTGCATCTGCTCCACGGAAGGACGCCCCCTCGCAATATGCTCGGACACAATCGCCGCCGTGCGCACCGCCGCAGCCGACAGCGGAGCCCCGGCAGCAGACTCATCCGCAGACAGCGCCTTCAGAAATGGCAACGCCTGCACGGCCGCCGCACACGTCACCGCATCACTCTCCCACAGATCAGCATTCGGTCGCAGCACAGCAGCCGCCACCAGCCGACCCGCCTCGACAGCAGCCGGCATCTCAGCCAGCGACAGCAATCCCTGCAGACGCACCTGAGCATCAGCGTCCTTCGTCAATGCTCCGGCTCGCAGCAACTGCTCCTGACCAGCCGGAAATTGCGACAGCACCGCCAACGCATTCCTGCGGACACCCGCCGAAGAATGCCCCAGCGCACCCACCGCAGCCTGCAGCCAGCCGTCGCCGTCCGGCTGCAAAGACTGCAGCACCCACAGCGCATGTATCGCCCCGACATTCAATCCAACCTCATCCACTCCCGCATCAGATACCAGCTGCACCAGGTGCGGTACCGCCGACACATCGGCACGCTCCACCAGCAGACGCTGAGCCTGCAGACGCCACATCATCGAAGGATGACGCAGCACATCCACCAGTTGCAGCACATTCAGACCCGCCAGCGACTGCCAGCCATGAAGCACGTCAGTCGCTCCACCGCCGGCAACCACGCCAGTCGGTACCACACGGTAAATCCGACCACGCTTCTGGTCCCGCAAATCACTTTCATAAGCATTCCCGCGACCCGTTTTGAAACCCTGCGGAGTCGGATTGTGCTGGATGATGTAGTTGTACCAGTCAATAACCCACACAGCACCGTCCGGACCAACCTCCGCCATAATCGGTGACGCCCACTCATCGTCACTCGCTATCAGATTGTTCGGACTGGTGGACTTGTACCCCGTGCCGTCCCGACGCAGCACAAACGTGCCCACCAAATGCCCGGTCGGCTCACACACAAATGCTGTCCGATTCCACCACTGCTGCGGAAACGTCCGAGCCGTATACAGCGCATGACCCGCTCCCGCGGTATACCCGCCGAACTGATCCACCTGACGCACGTTTTCAGTGACCGGTTTGAACAAATGAGTATCAGCGATGGTGCCAATGTCACTGGCCGCCCAGCCACGCACCTTCTCGTAGTATCGGTTGGCTATCGGCATGAACGTACTGGGATTGTGATTCGCCGTTGATCCAAAAATCAAACCCTCTTCACTGATGCCCAGACCCCATGTGTTGTTGTTGGTCGATCGCACAAACTCCAGATCCGTCACTTCCGGAGGATCCGTATTCGACAGGCGAAAACGCCAGAAACCCTGACGGAACGAATCAGCCGACTTCTTTGCCCCCTCAGGACCATACTGCGGACTGCTGTCGTTGTATCCCTGCATCGACCAGATCCAGTTGTCCAGACCGTAACGGAAATTGCTCACGCCCCCATGAGTATCCCCGGCTCCCCAGCCCGTGATCAGAACCTTCTTCAGATCGGCCTTGTCATCGCCGTCCGTATCCTTCAGATAAATCGTCTCCGTTGCGTTCTGAACCACGGCACCGCCACGGTAAATCATGATCGCCGTCGGAATCGATAACCCCTCAGCAAACACCGTAAAACGGTCCGCCACATGGTCGCCGTCAGTATCCTCGCAGATCCGAATGCGGTCCCGATTCTGCCCCAGCTCGTTCGGATAATCCACAGTCTCACAAATCCACAGCCGACCACGCTCGTCCCAGTTCATCGAAATCGGCTTGGCCACAAAATTGCGCTCGTCAGCGTACAGTCGCAGCGACATGCCCTGTGGAGTGACATAGTGCTTCATCGACTCTTCAACTGACAACGGCTGCTGCATCGTTGTCCTTGGAGACCCCTGGACACCCCACTGACGCCCCGGAGTATAATTCGGGATCTTTGGCCCGACGTCCACGTATTCAAATGGAGCCACATCTTTTCGCAGCTCCGTCATCGCCGGAATCGACCACGCGTCCCGATCCGTAAACGCCGGCACAACACTGACGTCACCACCGCAGGACCAGCGAATTCCTCGCTCCACAAGATTCGAAAAACCTGCATTCGTCCACGTACGCTGATCATGCCCCCACGCAGTGTAGAACACCCGGCCTTTCCCATGAGTCCGCGTCCACGTCCACGGCTCACGATCCTGACCCTCAGCCTGCTCACCCTCCAGACGATACTCCAGAACTTCACGGTTCTGCTCGTTGTGCAGATGATGTATGTACGTTTCGTCCCAGCTTGTGAAACCACCAAATCCCTGCATGATCGGATGCTGCGGAGCCGCAATCTGAGTCCCAAAGACCTGACCACCATGCCGCTGAAACTGCGCACCCATCAACTGCACCATCTGCGGATTGTTCCGCCAGCAAAAAGTGGCACAGTGCAATGGCACAAACCCTTTACCGCCCGAGACAAAATCCAGCACGGCCTGCGCCTGCGCGTCCTCAATCCGATCGATGTTCGCATACAGCACCAGACCGTCAAACTGACGCAGGACCTCAGGCGTCAGATCCTCCATGCGGTCCGTGTACTTCAAGCGGATGCCACGAGACTCCAGGACAGGAGCCAGCTCGTGAAAACGCTCCGCCGGACGATGATGACCATTGTCCCCCATAAACAACAGCTGCAGATCAGCGGCAGCAGCCGGAGCCGTCAGGAACAAACAGCAAACCAGCGCCCGCAGCACTTGAAAACCTTTGGAATTCACGTCTGAGTCCATTATTGAATACTGTGGGAATTAAACCGTGTGAAAAAGAAATTCGGCCAGGCACGGCATCAGCAGGAATCTTCGGCAGACAGACATCGCGGGCTGCCGCATTCAGAATACCGGGTCACGGGCAAAAATCCCATATCCGCGGCCTTCACAGTGCGAAACTGTGTCGGTTTTTGCGGACAATCGGGAAAAAACGGTCCATCCGGACGCCGGGCACAAAACTCCCGCAACAGGCATTCCTGCCCGAAATCGCCGAAAAATTCACTACTGAGCACTCTTCAGATCCGGACGCAGCCGCTGCGCGTCCCGCAGGTACACATGCTCAATGTCCCGCGGAGACAACTCCGTATTCACGTGCAGCAAAATTCGCAGACAGCGAGCCATCGAGCCGGGAACCGGAATCTCCTGCGCACACAACAGCGGAACAAAATTCATCCCCAGCGCACGCGCTGCCTCCGCCGGAAACGCCGAGATCAGATCCTGCGTTGTCGTAAACACCGCCGAAATCACGTCATCAAAATTCGTGATCCCGTTCCGCTTCAGAATCTCCTCCATCAGCTCCTTCGCTGCACCTCGGATCTGATCCGGAGTATCCTCCGATACAGTAATCGCCCCTCGAATCCCGCGCACACCCATCTGCTGCTCCACATACTGACTACTGACCCGCTCGCCCCGAATTCTGATGAATCCGCGCTCCACCGCAAGTGCGAATCCCGCTCTCACGGCCAACTCCCCAAAAACCCCGATTTCCTGCAAATCCCGCCACTCCCCCTCAGCACCGCTTGCCAGCCACTTCTCAGACATGGAAAATCACACCCAACACACGCACTCGGAATCCCGCAGACCGAACCATGAACCAGCCAGAACGGCCTCCCCAACACCCCCCGCTGCAGCAACCCGGCTCCAAAACCCCGCTGCAGCAGCGCAGCGATGGCTCCGCTCTCATCAACACCAACGGCACAGTCGTCGCCCCCGTCGTCAACGGCATACCACGCTTCGTCTCCGATCTGCACCTCGAATCCTTCGGCTTTCAATGGACCCGCTTTGACGTCGCACACGAATCCGAAGATCACGCCACATTCCAGGCAAAAACCGGCGTCGCCCCGGAATCCCTCCACGGCCTCACAGTCCTCGACGCCGGCTGCGGCGGCGGACGCTACGCTCTGCTCTGCGGCAACGCCGGCGCACTCGTCACCGCCGCCGACCACTCCCGCGCTGTCGATAAAGCCGCCTCACTCTGCCAGCACCTCCCCAACGTCCGCTTCCTCCAGGCCGACCTCAAACAACTCCCCCTGCCCCCAGCCTCCTTCGATTTCGTGTTCTCCATCGGAGTCATGCATCATGACGCCCATACCCAAACCGTTTTCAACTCCGTCGCAAAACTCGTACGCCCCGGCGGACGAATGTCCGTCTGGCTCTACCGCCGCAATCAATGGTGGCAGGAAATCATCAACTCCTCCCTCCGCTCTGTCACAACAAGACTACCCAAATACATCCTCCTCCCGCTCTGCCACCTCGGCGCTGTCCTCGGTGGCATTCCGCTCATCAATCGCACACTCAACAAAATCATCTGCTTCAGCGCCCACCCCTGCTACCAGAATCGCGTCTGCGACACCTGGGACTGGTGGGCACCACGCTACCAGCACCACCACACCGCCAAAGAACTCACAGACTGGTTCCACGCCGCCGGCTTCACGGACATCACGGAACTGCCCCCCGAAAAAACCAATTCGTGGTACCGCCAGCTCTGGCTCTGGAACCTCCTGCCCGGAAGCGGAGTCAACGTGACCGGCATCCGCTCAGTCCAAAACCTGCCCAACCCATGATACACTGCACACATCTGCTCCGCCAAAACTGAATCCACAGCGAGCCCACATATGCTGACGCGACATCGCCTCCTGCTCCCGTTGCTGCTGCTCATCACGGCCTTCACCAGCCCCCGCGTCGCACATGCACAAACCCGCTCCGCCGGACTGCTGAACTTCAACGCCGATGGCTCGCTCGTCGCCTGCTCCAATCGCGACAGCGGCACTGTCTCCATCGTCACATGGCCCGACCTGAAACTGCTGCACGAAATCCCCGTCGGACTGCACCCCGAAGGCGTCGCCTGGATCGGCAAATCCGGCAGCCTCGCCTGCTGCATTTACGGCACCGACGAAATCGTCATTCTCGATGCCACCGCCGGCAACATCACCCGCCGCGTCCCCGTCTTCGACGAACCCTACGGAATCGTCAGCTCCAGCGACGGGACCCGGCTGTTCGCCACCCTCGAATACCCCGGGCAGATTCTCGACATCAATCCCGCCGATGGAGCCATCCGCAAGACCTGGCAGGTCGGCTCCATGCTCCGCGGACTCGCACTCTCACCCGATCAGAAATTCCTTCTCACCACCGAATAGCTCACCTCAAAAGTGCTCCGCGTCAGCACCACCGACGGCACCGTCCAGCAAACCTTCGAACCAGCCTCCACCGACAACCTCGCCCGACAGATCGTTATCGCCCCCTCCGCTGACCGCGCCTGGTTCACCCACATCCGCTCGCGAGTCACCGCAGCACACGGCAATGGCTCCATCTTCCCCTACGTCTCCGTCGCCAGACTCACCGGACCCGCAGCAGGAACTCGCATCCGAGTCCCCCTGGACACAATCCGCGGTACTCGAGTCACCGCCAACCCGTGGGACTGCGACGTCACACCCGACGGACGCACACTCTGCGTCGCCTTCGCCGGCACAAACGACATGTACCTGCTCAATATCACCGACAACCACGGCGAACTCGACTTCAAAGCCGCACTGCAGCTCGGAAATAACCCCCGCGCTGTCCGCTGCTCGCCCGATGGCTCCGCTGTCCTCGTCTGCAATGCCCTCGACTTCAATGTCGTCGCCTTCAGCCTGCAGGACGGACGCGAACTCGGACGAGTCGCCGTCACAAAATGCCCCCTCGACGAATCACTGCTGCTCGGGAAAAAACTGTTCTACACCGCTCTGCCACCCATGACCTCACGCGGCTGGATCTCCTGCTCCAGCTGCCACCCCGACGGAGATGCCGATGGACGCACCTGGCAACAACCCGAGGGACTGCGAAATACACAGCCCATGAACGGACTCGCCTCGACTCACCCACTCCACTGGTCCGCCGACCGCGACGAAGTCCACGACTTCGAACATACCATCCGCGGCAAACTCATGCAGGGCAGGGGACTCCTCCAGGGGACTCTGCCCGAGGCCCTGGCGGAACCCATCGCCGGACGCAGCACTGCACTCGATGCACTTGCCGCCTATACCAACTCACACTCCTTCACCCTCAGCCCCTACGCCAAACAGGGCCTTACTGAAGCGGCCAAACGCGGACAGCTCATCTTCCACTCCGAAAAAACCGGCTGCGCCACCTGCCACACAGGCCCACTCTACTCCGACTCACAGCCCGCACCCCCGGATCAGCTCAGACTCCACAATGTCGGTACCGGCAACGACGACCCCTCAGAACTCATGGGGCCTCGCTATGACACACCCACGCTCCTCGGAATCTATCGCAGCGCCCCCTACCTGCACCACGGACACGCCGCCACTCTCCACGACGTCCTCACCACCGCCAACCCCAAAGATCAGCACGGGAAAACCAGCCAGCTCACACCCTCCGAAATCAACGACCTCGTCGAATTCCTCAAAGCACTCCCCTTCGAACAACCGGAACCGGCACCAGCCGACGGCCAGCCTGATCTCGTCACACCTCCCTGATGCAATCAACACCCCCAAATTAAGTGTACAAGAGAACACTAACAAGGCCGTCAGCCACCATCCTGCGGCCCGTCACACCGCCGAAATCTCATTCCCCGCAAGTCTGGCACCAGCGGTTTCGTCTGCGGAATTCAGGTAAACTGCACCGAGTTTTCTTCAAACACGGTTGACTGCCACCCACCACTCTGAGGATTCTGAGGGGGTCTCCGACCTGCCTGCCTGCGAACCGATCGCCGTCACAGCCCGAAAAATCCGGGAAATACTGATTGCCTGTGTCCGCAAGGTCGAAGCACTCCGTGTCAGGAAGAAGGTGCGCTCCGACTAAGCCCGTTTGGTTTCTCAGACTGGTTCGTCTGGATGCAATCGCGGGCGAATGTTTTCTCAAAGCCGCTTCAGGGACTTTCCAGTTATGCGTTCAAGAAACAACCGAATTTTCAGCAAGCTGCAGAACCTGTTTCGAACGGAATCCACTGCTGGAAGCAAACGCCGGACGCGGTCCTCTCAGCCTGCCGGAGCTGGCCTTGAGTCGCTCGAAGCACGCCTTGTCCTCTCCGCACAGTACGTACCCGACCAGGTACTCGTCGGGGTTGATCGCCTCAGTCTCAATCAATCTTCAGGCCCGCAGCTCGCCACCGCATTCGAAGGCTCAGAAGTACGCCCGCTGGGTAACTATGGCGTCTTCCTCGTGAATCTGCCTGCCGGAGTCACCGTACCGCAGGCTATCGAAAAACTGAAGGGCCAGCCCGGCGTTCGCTATGCCGAACCCAACTGGATCGGTGAATGGGCCAACACCCCCAATGACCCTGATTACTCCCGTATGTGGGCCATGGAAAACACCGGACAGTCTGTCAACGGGGTTGCCGGACGGCCCGACGCCGACACGGACGCCGATTCCGCATGGGATCAGACAACCGGAAGCCCAGCCGTACTGGTCGCAATCGTCGACAGCGGCACCGACTACCGCCATCCTGACCTCGCCGCCAACATCTACACCAACAGCAACGAAATCGCCGGAAATGGCATCGATGACGATGCCAACGGTTACATTGACGATGTCAACGGCTACGACTTCGCGGACGGCGATGCCGATCCCATGGACTTTATCGGCCACGGCACGCACGTTTCCGGAACCGTTGGTGCTGTCGGTGATAACGGAATTGGCACGGTTGGCGTTAACTGGAATGTCTCCATCCTCCCCAGCAAAATCGGCTTTGACTTTGGCGGACCAATCACCTCGGCTGCCATCGACGCTCTGAATTACGCAGTCTCGATGGGCGCTGCAGTTTCCAATCACAGCTACACCGTGTTCCCGACACAGGCTCTCGAAGACGCCATTATCAACGCTCGAGCCAACAATCACATCGTTGTCGTCGCCGCCGGCAATAACTCTTCCAACAACGACTTCAACCCCGTTTACCCTGCCAGCTACCCGCAGGACAACATCGTTGTCGCCGCTGCGACAGATCAAAATGATGGACTGGCCGGCTTCTCCAATCGAGGCTTCAACAGCGTTGATATTGGTGCTCCCGGAGTAAACATCTGGAGCACCACACCAACTGCCGGGTCACTCTTCTACGGCCCTGACTACGATTTCAGCGATGGTACCTCCATGGCGTCACCCATGGTTGCCGGAGCCGTCGCGATGCTCCGCAGTGTTTCCCCCTCTGCCTCCTACCAAACCATCATTCAGGCACTCTACGACGGTGCTGATCAACTGCCCTCACTCTTTGGGCGAGTCTCCTCCGGATCGCGCCTCAACATCGATGGAGCACTGCAGCAGCTCAAGTCCGTCTCCATGTCCATCTCACAGTCGCAAATCTCAGAAAACGACGGAGCAGCCGCTGCCACGGTGACCATTCGGAAAGTGACAGCCCCATTCAACCAGGCCGTCACTGTCACCCTCGTGATCAGCGATGGAACGGAAGCCGCTTCCGGGGGACTGATCTCACGACCCGTGACAATTCCGGCCTTCCAGCGACAGGTCACTGTTCCAATCGATGCTGTCGATGACACACTCCTCGATGGCACTCAGCAGGTCATCATCTCCATCGATTACCTCGGCAGTGAGCAGGACCGCGTCACGCTCGATGTACTCGACCACGAAACAATCTCCGTGCTCGCCACTCCGGACATCGTTTTTGAAGACGCCGGACCCAACGCCGGAACTTTGACCATCACCCGCAGCAATACAGATATCTTCTCACCGGACCGCATTGTTGCCGTAAATAATTCACTCAGATTCTTTGATCGTGCCGGACAGCTGCAGTCCAGTGTCGCCATCCCGTGGCCCCAGGGACCACGGCCCGCTGGCCAGACCGTTCGTGACGTCGCCGCAATGGAAGACGGAAAAATCGCCGTCTTCAACGGCACCTCCACAGTCTACATTTCAATCTACAACCCTGGTGACGGCAGCTGGGCCCACCAGATTGTCAGCAATGCCTCCGCGTCGGTCTCTGATACCGCTACCGGTGGTCTGACAGTCACCGGCTCATACGTCTTTATCTCCGACCTCGAAACCAGCGCCGGAGACACCTACGGACTCGTACGTTACGATGTCTCAAGTGGCCAGATCGACCGCTTCGGCACAAAGACCTTCGGACCACGACTTTTCGGCAGCACATGGCCGGAATCCGATGTCTACGAACTCGACCCTGTCAGCGGATCAGTTCTCAGACAATTCAAAACCCCTGCGGCAGGTGGTGGTTCCGCCGGACTCGCCTTCGACGGACAGTACATCTGGTACATCGTCGACAGCTCTGTCAATAACCTCTACAAAATCGACTCCGTTACCGGTAATGTCGTCGACTCGTTCTTCGTCGGCTCCACCTCGAACTCCGGATTCGAAGGTCTCGCTGTGATGAACGGCCTGATCTACCTCATGGACGGCTTCCTGACAGATGATATCGTCGTCTACGACCCGGTTTTAAGAACCATCGTCAGCGTTCTGAACGTTGATGGCATCAACGGCGGGTTTGGCCTCGACCTCAGTGGGGGACTCGCTCCCAACCCCGCGCGAAACTCCCTTTACGTCAGTTCCACGTTCTCCGATACAATCTACGAAATTAGCGCGAAATCCGGACTGATCCTGCCTAAGACTGATGGCTCATATCGCATGTGGTCCTCCGGTGAATACTGGGAGGGCGGTATTGCAGTACTGCGTGACGAAGTCTATGTCGGCGCAACCGCTGGCGGTAATAAAATTCGCGTCTTCGACCTCGATGGAAACTACAAACGCACCATTGATCAGCCATTCTTCTTTGGCCTTGAGGCATTGGGTGGCGACGGAATCGATGGCCTCGTCGACAGTACGCTCCGATTCCGGGATGTTGTCGCCGGCTTCGATGGTTACATCTACGCACTCGACGTCAGTGGCACGGAAGTCGGACAATTCGATCCGCTCACACTTCAGCCCATCAGCTTCTTCTCTCTCTCGACACCAGTGCTGACGCTGGCAACTGCCACCGGCGGGGACTTCTTCGGCGGCACTGCCACCGGTGAAATCATCAAATTTGGACGTGGCGGAAACGAACTCGCACGCATTGCTGCCAACCTCGGAGCTATCGCTGACATTGAAGTCAATGTCTCCGGTGCAGTCATCGTTGCCGAAGAAAATGGTCAGTTCGCCTACAGTGACACAACACTCACTGCCGTTTCCGAATACGCCTCAGGCTCCAATCGGCCCGCCTTCGCCTCCTTCGGTGAACACTTCACTCGGAATCGCGGTGATCTCAAGGTTCTGCTGCAAAATTCTGACACCTCCGAAATCAGTTTCGCACTCGAGGTCACCATCCCGGAAGGTCAGCAGACTGTCGTCATTCCATTTGATGCAATAGACGACAGCGAACGCGATGGAGTTCAGATTGTCAGTATCACCGCTGACATCGATTCCCCAACGGTCTTCAATCCGCCACTCTATGTGCCCGGTGCAGAAACCATCACTGTTCTCGACCGCGAACAGATTCTGGTCAGCGTCGCCGCCGACGCTGTCTCAGAAAGTGCCGGCCCCAACGCCTCCGTTGTCACCGTCAGCCGCAGTGACATCAACGGCCCGTTCGACTACGTCACCGAACAAACATTCAGCAATCCAGCCACGTATCAGCTGCTCGACCGCGCAACGACGTGGTCTCCGATCACCGTCTCCAGCCAGATCTCCCGAATCGTCGACGTCAACGTCACTGCCAACTTCCGCCATGACTGGATCGGGGACCTCGACGTGTTCCTGATCAGCCCCTCAGGACGACGTATCGAACTGTTCTCCGATCTGACAACCAATGAACGCAATATGGTCTCCACAGTCCTCGATGACGAAGCCTCATTGAGCATTGTTGAAGGAAACGCGCCCTACACCGGACGCTTCATGCCCGAAGGTCGACTCTCGGACTACATCGGCGAAGAAGCCCAGGGAATATGGTACCTCGAAGTCATCGATGACAATGTCAATGACTTCGGTCGCCTCAACGGCTGGTCACTCAACTTCAAAACCGTGGGATTGTCGCCCGCCACAGTGGTACTCAGATCCAGCGACAACTCCGAAGCAGCCTTCGGAAACTCTGACTCCCGCACCATCACCATCCCGGCCAATCAAAGTACCGTCTCCCTCAGCCTTGATGCAGTGGATGACTCCCTCCTCGACGGCGTTCAGAGCGTTACCATCGCCGCAACCTCCGTCAATGTCATCGGCCTGGACCTCGCAGCAGACACCATACTCATCAACGATGATGAGCAACTCAGCTTCTCACTGTCTGGCTCCAGCATCCTCGAAAATGCCGCCTCAGGCGCGGTGCAGGGCACCCTCACACGCTTCAATTCAGACCTGTCCGCCTACACCGTTCAAGTACTCAGCAGCAATACAGCACGACTCAGTTTCCCCGGCGCACAGCCTGACGGATCACTGCTTGTCACATTCCCCGCCGGACAGCAGTCCGTATCCTTCAATCTGCTGCCTGTTGATAACTCCACCATCGACGGGAATCAGACAGTCAGCATCACTGTCGTCGCACCGGAGTACGGCCCCAGTCAGTCTCTCAACATCACAGTCATCGACGTTGAACCGCAAATCGTCCTCACACAACCCAGCCAGTCAACACTGTTCGAAAATGATGGCTCGTTCGTTATGAACGTCCGCCGCGCGAACACCACGGATTTTTCATCCGATCTCACAGTAAACCTCTCCGTATCCGGTGACCCAACTGCAGTCTCACTGCCGCTGCAGGTCGTTATCCCCGCCGGCTTCGCCGCCACGGATGTCATCGTCATCCTCAACGACGACACTCTGCTCGGTGACCGCTCCATCGTCATCAATGGCATCAGTGCCGGCACCATCTCGGGCGCCCTGCCTCTCACGATCCTCGACCACGAAACCGTGCAACTCTCCCTTAGCCGCACGTCAGTCCTCGAAAATGCAGGAATCAACGGCGCTGCAGGAACAGTCACTCGGACTAATACCGACAACGGACTGCCCCTCGTTGTGAATCTGTTCTCCTCAGATATCACCGAACTTTCCGTTCCAGTGACGGTCACAATCCCGGCCGGATTGGCCTCCGTTTCCTTCGCTGTGACTGCCGTCAACGATCCGGATCTCGACGGTCCTCAACAGGTCGTAGTCTCCGCATCAGCCACCGGCTACCAGTCCTCAGCCGTGAATGTGACTGTCCTCGACCACGAACCACCCGTCATCAGCGCTCCGGCTGCCACGACCACTGCACCGCGACCGACAATTACCTGGAACCTGATTCCTGGAGCCACCAGCTACGATCTGCAGATCGCTGCGGTCAGCGCAGGGATCAATACATTCATCGTGAAAAGCGGTCTGACAGTCAACAGCTTTACTCCATCAGAAAACCTTGGCATCGGTCTCTACCGAGTCTGGGTCAAAGCCTACGATCAATTCGAAATCCCCGGTTTCTGGAGCACTCCACGGGAATTCTTTGTCCAGACAGCACCCGCCATCACGGCACCAGTGCAGACCGGAAATATCGCCGCTTCGGCCTTCCCGGAAATCTCATGGACAGCTGTGGCTGATGCCGCCCGATACCACCTCTGGGTCAATAATCTCACCACCGGCAAGGCCCAGGTGATCAATGTCACAGATCTCGTGACAACCAGCTTCAAATCCGACGTGAATCTCGGTCCAGGATCCTATCGGGCCTTTGTAAAAGCCTTCAATGCGAAAAATGAAGGCGGCGTGTGGAGCCTCGCAAAAGACTTCACCGTGCTCGCACCCCCCGTCATTTCGCTGCCAACCGCCGGCAGCTCCTTTGACCGTACTCCCACCTTCTCATGGATCGCCACTCTCGGAGCAAAATACTACGACCTGTACGTCAGTGACGCCGCCACAAAAGCCGTTGTCCTCAGAAACCAGGCCATCTCCGGCACATCCTTCACTTCCACAAGGGACTTCGCCTTCGGCAACTACGAAATGTGGATGCGAACCGTCGGAACGACGCATGTCAGTCCCTGGTCTGCCGTGCGCCGGTTCTCCATCGGTGCTCCTCCCACCATCACGTCACCTGTCGCCAGCAGCCGCGTCGCCGGAAGGACCAACTTCACATGGACCGCTGTCGGTGATACGGAAAAGTACGAATTGTGGGTCGCTCCGGCTTCGTCACCTCAGCAGGCTGTCATCAGACTCACAAACCTCACCACCACCTCCTTTACTCCGGCGTCCTCCATCCCTGCTGGCATCTACCGCGTGTGGGTGAAGGCTGTCAGTATCATGGGTGAATCCACAGCGTGGAGCGCCGGTGTCACCTTCACTGTGGCAGCCACCGAAATTGAACGGCCCGCCACGCCACTGCCAGCTGCACCGCTCCGCACAAACCTCGCCCTCCTCGAAACGCCCGCTCAGAATCGCCGACAGCAGACGGTTGCCACCAAACAGGTGCCGTCGCAGGATGAATTCAACACGGTTGCCGTGACTGAAGCCACAACCAAACCAGCAGCCGCAATCATTCCGCGTGCCGCAGACACCGTGGATCACTCATCCGTTGATTCCATCATGGAACAGTGGGACGCTGCCGACTGGTGGCTGGCTGCAGATCTGACAGCTTCTGCTGATCCGTCTGCAACTGCAGATCGATCACGGAGAAGAATCTGATTTGTCTTAACAAATTCCCCAAAGGACTCCTGACGGCAACGTCAGGGGTCCTTTTTTTTGGCCGCAGGAACTGCTGATGCACTGGGCATGGACCGAACAACTGACAACCGGCGAACTGGTCATCTCCGGCCCCGAGGCTCATCACCTGCTGCACGTCCTCCGCATGAAAACAGGCAGTTCGCTGATCCTGTTTGATGGCAACGGCAGCATTGCCGACGCTGTCATCCAGCACACGGGCAGACGAGACCTCACAGTTCTCTCACAACATATCCGCAGACCACCCGCAGCACTCTCCACAGAGCTCACCGTCGCCGCAGCACCACCCAAAGGTGATCGCCTCCGTACCATGGTCGAAAAACTGACCGAAATGGGCGTACACAGGCTGGTGCTGCTGGAAACCGAACGATCCGTCACGGCCCCCGGAGAAACACGCGTCGAGAAACTCAGAGCCAGCGTCGTGGCCGCCTGCAAACAGGCCCGCCGACCAGTCCTGATGGAACTGCAGCCGCTGATCAGCCTCCACGAACTGCTCAGGCAGGCTTCGGCCGACAAACGCACTGTTTACGCTGCTCATCCCGCCGAAACAACAGATCCACTCCCTCCGCCTCCAGTCCCCTCCCACAACCTGATCGCTCCGTTGCTGCTCATCGGCCCCGAGGGTGGCTTCACCGATCACGAAATCACGCTGATGAAGTCCGTTCAGGCCCGGTTCATGGCATGGCCAGGCACCATCCTCAGAACAGAAACTGCAGCCCTCGTATTCGCAACTATCCTGCTCACCAGCCGCTGAACTTCAACCGGCATCTGACAGGAGTGCACGCAGCTGCAGCGCGCTCTGTTCCGGCGAAAACGGGATGACGTCGATGTCAGACAACAGCTCCCAGCCCGCCTGCCGCGTCAGCCGCGGCATCAGATCCACAAACCACGGAAACGCACACTGCTCATCCAGACGAGGCTGAACAACAGTCAGATTGAACGGATAACCCGCCCCGATCAGACTCTCCAAAACTCCCGCCAGACGCCGCACCGCTCCCGACAGCACACGCAGCAGTTCATCACTCGCCAGTGAAAAACTGCCGCCGCACAGTGGCAAAAATCGGATATGCCACGCCGTTCGAGCCGCAAATGGACACCAGATGGCAATCTCATCATCCAGCCGAATAATCCGCCGTCCGTCCCGCTGCTCCGCACTCAGCAGATCGCGCACCAGACATCCACCGGTCAGCTCAAAATGACGCCTGCTGCGAATGTGCCGCTCCTGCAATAACGCCGGCACATGATCCGTCGCCAGAATCTGCGAGTGACAGTGTGCCAGCGATGCACCCGCACTGAATCCCTCGTTACGAAAAACTGCCACGCTGCGGTAATGCCCCGAATCACTCAGAAACCGCACTCGATCTCGCCACGCCCCAAAAACATCTGCCAGCTCCGAAGCCGTCAGCTCCACAAGCCTTGTACGCAGATCCGCACACTCAATGACCACCTCATGACTGCCACTGAACGAAATCCACGGAAAACACTCAGACGCAGCGTCAGCAGCCGGTAACAAATCCGCACTGCCTGCAGCGGTGCCCGGGATCGGATAACGATTGGGTACAACACGCAGACGCCAGCCCGGAGTATTCGGCTGGGTGCCCGATTCGCGAATCGACCAAACTTCTCCCGGAGTTTCCGATTCGCAGCCCTCCGCAAATGGATCGCCCACAGCGGCCATTGGCACGTCAGGTCGCAGCGCTCCCTGACGCCCGCTTCGCTGTACAGCGATAATCGACTGACGGCCACTCAGGACGTCTGTACGCAGTTCCGAACAGACCATCGCCAGCCCCGTACGCTCTCAACGCTATGCCATCCGCAGCGCACGCAGCGGAGGAGCCTCCGTCGCTGTCGAAGTAAAAGCCTCAGCAGCAATCATCCGCACAGTGTCCGCAGAAAACTCACCGCCCGGCCACGCTTCACTCCACGCCTGCAGCAATTCACAAAGCTGCTGCAGTCGCAACGGCAGGCCACGAGTCACCTCGTGGATGGCCCGCAGCGTGTTCGCATCCATCAGTTCCGTTTCCACACCCAAACGCTGCAGCAACTCCGCCGCAAACCCCGCCGATTCCGCCGCCGTAAATCGCTCCAGACGCACCGGCAGGTAAACGTGCGCCCCCAGTTCCTCCGGAATCTCTGACTCAACCGCCGCTGCCAGACTCACGGAACACGAACCGGAAGCTGCCAATGACACCAGAAAACGCAGCAGAACTCCGGCATCCGCGTCGGCTCGATGTACATCATCCAGCAGCAGAGTTGTGTGAGTACCACACTGACTCAGACCCGCCAGCTCATCACGCAGCAAATTCAATTGCTCATGCCGACGCATTGAACGGCTGTTGCCGGCACTCGCCGACAAACGACTCACCAACTGCCACAAGGCTCCCTCGGAGTCCAGACCCGCCAGGCTGATCATCAGCACCCGATCGCCGGCACGCTTCAGCTCGCGACCAACACGCTCCAAAACACGACTCCGACCGCTGCCGTCCGGACCACTCAATACAGCCACCGGCTCACGGCATTCCACCAGATAAACCAGACGGTTTACTGCCTCTGCGTGCTTCGCACTGCCGAAAAACCAGCTCGGCTGGGTCTTCTGCCCAAACATTGTATGTTCCCGATCTTTCAATCTGATCGCCCAGGGGTGTCGCTTCCGCTGCACATCAGGCCAAAACCCGCAGAGTGAGTCTGCCTGCCGCGCGCTGTCGACACATTCGGCAGAATCAGCACCTTCTGTTCAGAAAAAACAGAAGATTCCTCACAATTCCAACCTTCGCGACAGCTCGCATTCGTGCAATAATCCAGCCCACGGCTCCGCCTCTCCAACTCTTCAACCGAACCCCCAAATGTCAGATCTGACCTATCGCTCGGCCGGCGTCGACCTCGAACTCTACGAACAGGCGATGCAGAAACTGCCGGCGCTGATGAAACGTACGTTCACCCCTGGCGTCATGGACCTGCCAGGCGGCTTCGCCGGACTCTTCAGACTCACCGCACTGCGACAATGGCAGGATCCCGTGCTGGTCTCCGGTACCGATGGAG
>SXXK01000081.1 GCA_005791255.1 Planctomyces sp. | reverse complement strand
GCGCCCACGACACTGCAGGCTACAAAATCGCCCCACAGCGGGGACACACCATACAAACCTGCGACGAGGCGGGGACACACCACTGAGGGCGGCGGCAGCAAATGGGGCACCGGCGGCAGGGACACACCACTCAAATCGGCCACGAGAAGGGGACAAAACACCAGGACCTGCCGGCAGTGACTGAACCGGCGGGGACACACCACCTCGGGCAGCGAAGGCGCCCCAGAGATGGGACACACCGCCAAATCACCCAAAAGGGACACACCACTCGGGCCGGCCAGCACTCGGCACCGCAACCAACAACATCAAAGCCTCTGAACCACTCAAACAACCCAGCGCTCCGTGGGCACTTCACCAGACAATACGCCAGTCAGCAGCCATTGGCTGAAATCGGTACTCATCCATGACGAAAGTCGACCGGCAGCTCCCCCGGCGTAAGAAACACACTTTACAATCCCCGAAATTGACGCCGGGCTGGCCTGTTCAGGCCCTGCCACACTATTCTTATCACTCATCGACCGTCTGACCTCGTTCCCTCATCTGCCACGGATCGCCTCACGGCTCACTCCGCAGTTCAATCCCCGGAAATCAGCACAGCCCGCCATGACGCCAGCAATCCCGCGTATCACACTCGCCCTGCTCCTGCTCACCTCGCTGCTGCCGGCTGCGGCACAACAGCCAGACTCGGCTCAGCCCGCCAGCACCTCGGCAGCCGCCGCACGGCCCATCCGCGCCCTGCTGATCACCGGTGGCTGCTGCCACGAATACGACCGACAAAAACTGATCCTGACCCGCGGTATCTCCGCTCGCGCCAACGTCGTCTGGACCGTCGTGCACCAGGGAGGTACCTCCACCGATACCAAAATCCCTTTCTACAACGACCCGAACTGGGCCGACGGCTTCGACATCGTCGTCCACAACGAATGTTTCGCTGACGTGAAAGACCCGGACTTTGTCGATGGCATCCTGCGTCCACACCGGCAGGGTGTCCCCGCCATCCTCATCCACTGCGCCATGCACTGTTACCGCGTCGGTGATGACCGCTGGTTCGAATTCTGCGGAATTCAGTCGCCCGGACACGGCCCCCACTACTCCTACACCATCGACAATCTGCAGCCCGAAAACCCCATCATGGCAGGATTCGGGGAACGCTTCGTGGTTCCTAAAGGCGAACTCTACCACGCTGCAAGAGTCTTCGATACCGCCACACCACTCGCCTCCGCCCGACGCCAGGACAACAACGAACCCCAGGTCTGCGTCTGGACCAATAACTACCGCGGCACCAAAGTTTTCGCCACAACCGTCGGACACTACAGCGAAACCATGGCGGAACCCGTCTACCTCGACATGCTGACCCGCGGTCTGCTGTGGGCCACCGGACGCAGCCCCGATCAGCACTTCGCACCCGCCACCCCCGAACAGGATCAGCAGGTCCGTGCCCTGATCACAGCACCGCTCAACGACAACTCCCCCGTACTTACCCAGGGCTGCTGCGGTGAAGGCAATCTTGTTTTTAATCGCAAAGCCACCGCCTCCAGCGAAGAAACTTCCAAAAACAACTTCGCTCCCTATGCTGTTGACGGTCGCCTTGACACCCGCTGGTGCGCCGCCGGACCAGCCGCCGATGAAACTCTGACCATCGATATGGAGACCCCGCAAAGCATTCGCAATATCCGGGTTCACTGGGAACAGCCGCAAACCGCCTACCGCTACCGCATCGCAGCCTCACCGGACGGTACCGACTGGTCAACTCTGGCCGATCACGCCGAAAACCGCTCCCGCAACGGACTCTCCACCGATGCCGTCAAAGCCGACAACGTCCGCTGGCTCAGAATCACCTTCCTCGGATCCAGCAGCGGAGGCTGGGGCAGCATCCGGGAAGTCGAAGCCACAGCCGGCGATCTCCCACCGCTGCCCCCCGGAATCTCCGCCGGCACAGAAGCTTCCGCATCCGCTGCAGACGTCAAATCCCCCGCCGGATTCCGCAGTGTCGTGTTCGCCGCTCCACCCGAAGTCACCTACCCGGTCTGCCTGACCACATCACCCGCCGGTGAAGTTTTTGTGGGAGTCGACGAACAGGGCTCACTCGGAAAAGACCCCGGACGCGGCAAAGTCGTCCGCTGCATCGACACCGACGGAGACGGCAGGGCCGACCGATTCAATGATTTCGCCCGCATGGATCACCCCCGCGGACTGGTCTGGGACAACGGCTCACTCTGGGTCCTGCACCCCCCGCTCCTCTCCGTCTTCCGCGACCTGAACAATGACGGCACCGCCGATGAAAGCCAGGTCCTCATCGAAGGCATCAGCACCGCAGAAGTCGAAAAACGCGGTGCAGACCACACCACCAACGGAATCCGCCTCGGAATCGATGGCTGGATCTATATCGCCGTCGGCGACTTCGGCTTTCAAAAAGCCGTGGGCCGCGATGGCACCACACTCGGACGCCGCGGTGGCGGGGTTGTACGAGTCCGCCCGGACGGCACCGAGATGGAATTCTTCAGCTGGGGACAACGCAACATCGTCGATATTGCCATCGACCCATACCTCAATGTCTTCACTCGCGACAACACCAATGACGGCGGCGGCTGGGATATCCGACTGTCGCACGTCATGCAGACCGCCAACTACGGCTACCCGTCTCAGTACATCAACTTCACCCAGGAAATCATGCCGCCCCTGGCGGACTACGGTGGCGGGTCCGGTTGCGGAGCTCTGTATTTTCAGGATGCCCGCTGGCCGCAGTCGCACAGCGACATGCTGCTGACCTGCGACTGGGGCCGCAGCGAAGTGTTCAGCCACCAATTGCCTCGACACGGTGCCACCTTCGATGCGCAGCAGGATACCTTCCTGAATATCCCGCGTCCGACGGATGCTGATGCCGACGCCAGTGGTCGACTGTTCGTCTCCAGCTGGAAAAATGGCGGCTTCTCCTTCGATCGCCCCGATGTGGGCTTCGTCGCCCTGATCACGCCCGAGGACTTTATTCCACGCCCCGCACCGGTGTTCTCTGAACTGACCGACAAACAGCTGGTCGCCGCCCTTGCACACCCCGCCGATGCCGGACGACTGCACGCCCAGCGGGAAATTCTGCGACGCCCGTCCATCACCGCTGCAGCACTCCTGGCAGCCGCGCGACACACCACCAGCCCGGCATACGCTCGCGTCGCCGCACTCTGGACACTCAGACAAAAAGACTGGGATGGCTTCCGCAGCGCGTTCGCCACACTGCTCATCGATCCGCTGCTCCGCGAACATGCTGTTCGCGCAGCCACCGATCGACGCACACAGCTGGACAAATCCCTGTTCGCACCGATCTTCAGCAAACTGGATGATCCGGATCCGCGAGTTCAGGCGGCCACCATCGTGGCACTCGGTCGCTGCGGTGACCTCCGCGCCGCTCAGGGACTGCTCCAGGCCGCACAGCGCACGGAAGCCGCTCCCGCCGGACACGCTGACGCCTGGCGGAATCCGGACCCTGGTCGAGTCCTGCAGCACCTCGCCGTTCAGGCCCTCGCTGACCTGCAGGCCGTGGACGCCTGCCTCGCCGCTATCGGAACCCCGCTCGAACAGCACGCACTCGCAGCCCTGCAGCGAATTCATCAGCCTGCCACCGTTGACGGCCTGTTCCGGAAACTGGGCAGTACCTGGGATCCCCGCCGCCGCAGCGAACTCTGGACTGCCCTCATTCGCCTCTATCACCGCGAAGGCGAATTCACAGCCGACAGCCCCCAGTGGTGGGGCACGCGGCCTGATACCAGCGGACCATACTACGACCGACAGAAATGGGCAGAATCCGACCGCATTGCCGCAGCCGTCAAAACAGCCCTGCAGGACGGCAATGAGGCTCAGAAGGCCGAACTGCAGGCCATCCTGAAACGGCATGTCGTCAATCTGGAAGGCGTCTCCGACCAGGCCGCCGCGATGGTCGCGGACAAGCCCATCGAACTGCCCAAAGCTGACCCCAGCGACCCGAACCTGATCGCCAACCTGCCCTGGGAACAGGTGCTGGCTCGCACAATTGCGGCCGGTGCCGGCGACCCGGAAAAAGGGCGCCTGCTGTTCCGCCAGCAGGCCTGCATCAACTGCCACTCCTTCGCCAACGGACAGCAGCCCCGCGGACCACACCTCGTCGATATCACCAAACGCTACAAACGCGAAGAACTGATCGAATCCATCGTACAACCCAGCCGCCGCATCGCTCAGGGCTTCGATACCTGGGCCATCGCCATGCAAAGCGGTCAGGTGCACACTGGCTTCATCGTCCTTGAAAGTGCGGAAACTGTAACACTCAGGGACACCACGGGAATCGCCCGAGACCTGATTCAGGATGAGATCGAAGATCGAGTTCGGCAGGAGATTTCCGTGATGCCGGCCGGAGTTGTCGGGAACCTGACCCCCCAACAACTGGCCGACCTGCTCGCGTGGCTGGAAACACTGCACTGAAGCTCCCCCCACGCCCCGCAGCGCACGCTCGGGCTGAAAAGCCCGAGCCGTGGAAACACCAACTCAGCAGCGCAAGTCCTCCCGCAAAGCCACGAAGAAAAAACCGCCCAAACTGGCAACTGAAAACACAAAATCCTCCCCTCGCCCCTGCAGTCGCCACCAACTGAAAACCGGCAACCAAAATCCTCCACAAGCCCGCGCCGCTTCACAGCAGATCCACCATCCGCTAAGCTCCCGTACTGTCAACCTGCCCGGCGCCCCTGCACCCCAAACACACACACCAGTCCTCATCACTGCTGGCTCATC
>SXXK01000080.1 GCA_005791255.1 Planctomyces sp. | reverse complement strand
CGGGCGCTGGTGACCGAGCCATCAATTCTGATGGGGGACGAGCCGACGGGAAATCTGGATTCAAAGACCAGCCGTGAGGTGATTGAGCTGTTTCGGCAGCTGAATGAGCAGCGGGGGATTACGGTCATCCTGGTGACTCATGATCTGAATGTGGCAAAAAATGCGCGTCGGATCCTGGTGCTGCGGGACGGCAGCATTGTGGCCGACACGACAAAGTTTGAGGAGGCGTTCAACTTTCTCCATTCTACCGGATCGATACATCCGGAAGATCAGTCACCACAGGAATGATCTCTACAACCTGAATTCGTGTTTTTCCGCATGTGGCCGGTCCGATTTTTGTTGACATGAGCCAGGGAAAACTATTCAGGGTGGTGAGTGCGTTCAGTCTGGCGGCCGGTTTGGCTGCTCAGCAGGGGCTGTTGCAGGCTCAGGTTGTGCCTGAGGATGAGACGCGGATTCGGTGGTCGCAGTCGAATGCGGCGTCCCGATATCGTCGTCCTTCGGGACCTGAACCAGTGACAGTGGCGACGAAGGAATCTGCGGCTGAAGAGCGGTATTTGTCGCTGAACGAGGCCTTGCGTCGGGCGCTGGAGAATTCGGAGGTGATCCGGGTACTGGCCGGCGTGACAGCGACTTCGTCGGGTCGGACGATTTATGACACGGCCATCGCTGTGACTCCGATTGACATCGCGAAGGCGAAGTTTGACCCGGTGTTTCAGGCGAATTCGACTCAGCGTCGCAATGAGACTCCGTTTTTGGATCCGCTGACACCGGCGATTGACGGGCTGACGACGGCCGGGAATGACTACGGCGTGAAGGTGACGGACCGCAATCTGCTGGGTGGTACGGCGGCGATTGGTGCGGACAACCGCTGGGACAGTCGGGATATTGGTGGATTTTCGTCGCGGAATCAGCCGGTGATGAGTGTCAGTTATACTCAGCCGATTCTGGCGGGTGCGGGTCGCGCAGCGAATGAGGCTCCGATCGTGGCGGCTCGACTGCAGCAGGAGCAGTCCTATTTTCAGTTCAAGGATGCGATGCAGCGTCTGGTGCGGGATGTGATTGCGGCGTACTGGCTGCTGGTGCAGGCGCGGACCGAGCTGTGGGCTCGTGAGATTCAGGTGGAGCAGCTGGAGTTTTCGTTTCGGAGTCTGGAGGCGAAGGCGGATGTGGGTTTGAGGAATCGTCCGGATGCTGCTCAGGCGCAGGCTTCCTGGTCGAATGCGCGTGCGACGCTGGTGCAGGCGCGGGCGAACGTACTGCAGCGTGAGGCGGCGCTGCGGAACATTCTGGGGCTGCCACCTGAAGACGGTCAGCGGCTGGTGCCTTCAACGCCACCGACTCGTGACCGGATTGAATTTCGCTGGAAGGAGATTGTCGAGACAGCTCAGTCCAGTCGTCCGGATCTGATTGAGCTGAATCTGATCCTGGATGCGGATCGGCAGCGGCTGGTGCAGCAGTCGAATCTGGCGAAGCCGTCACTGGATGCGACAGCCGGGTACCGCTGGAATGGTCTTTCCGGTCGGACTCTGGCGGGTGAATCGGTGAGTGCTGGTCCGGGCGACAACACGGACTGGACGATGGGTGTGGTGTTTACGGTACCGCTGAGTCTGCGTGAATCGCGAGCGCGGGTGCGTAATCAGGAACTGCTGATTGCGAAGGATCGGGCGAATATTCAGCAGATGCTGCATCAGGTGGAGCATCAGCTGGCGACGTCATTGCGAACGATTGAGCAGAATCTGCAGCAGTACGAGGCTTATCGTGAGGCGCGGCAGGCTTCGGCCTTCAACGTCAGGGCGCAGAGGGCCAATATTCAGGCGCAGCGTGACACGATTCTGAGCGAACTGCTGGCAATTACAGACTGGGCGAATGCTGTGGCGGCTGAGGCTCAGTCACTGACGGCGTACAACACAGAGCTGGCGAATCTGGAGCTGCAGTCGGGCACGATCCTGGAAACTCACGGCGTGCGTTTCATGGAGGAGCGTTTTGGGAGTCCTGGTCCGCGTGGCTGGTGTATGGAGGAGAACGGCAGTTATCCGCAGAGTCTGAAGCCGGGAGACAATGTGCCGCGGTATGCGGAGGAGCAGCGGCCGTCTGAGCAGGCGTTTGATCTGAAGGATTTTCCGCGACGCGGTGGCGCAGCGGAGTCGCAAGTTCCTGCGATTCCATCCGGGCCTGATCTGCCGGATCCGCGTTAGCCGACGGGCGTGGAGCTGAGGCGGTTGTGGCAGGCTGCGGCAAGTCTGAGTTGCAGGTTTTGCAGCGGCGCGGCGGCCGGGGACTGCTGGGGGAGGAAGGTCAGCGTGCGAGCGACGGCATCGCTGCAGGCCTGCCAGCAGGCGGCACTGCCCTGCTGTCCGGCGAGGAGGATTCTGCGGGTGTGCAGCAGGAGTGCTGAGGTTTCGGCGAAAGCCACTGTGGCCTGGTGGCTGCCGGTCTGAGCCTGCAGGAGCGGCAGGCTGTGATTCAGCAGTTGCAGCAGGTCGAGGGACCCGCAGTGGGCGATGGCAGTGGCCGAGCGGTTTGGGCTGGCAACGAGTGGGCTGGCGAGGGGGGCGGCCACGATAGTTGTGGCGAGTGTGCAGAGAGCCTGACGTCGCAGCATGGGATGCTCCTGCCCGAATTCGGGCTGCATGGGACCGCTGTTGGAAACCGCTTAAGTATTCTGTGAACATTTGGCGGAATGTTCAACAGGATTCGGGGGGATTTGATGGTGTTTTTGCGGTGGTGGGTTGTGGCAGGCGGGAGTGGATTCAGGGTTGAGGTCCGGTGCAGTGACCTTCCAGTTCACAGTTGAGCAGATCGATCATCTGGCGGAGTCGTCCGACGGCGCGACGATCGGGGAAGAGAGCCAGTCGAGGCAGTTGTGCGAGGTGTTCATCGTCGGCTTCGACTCTGTGGGTTTCAGTGCGTTCGATGCGTCCTTTCGCGCAGATATCTGAGAATTCGTCATTGAGTCGCTGGAGCAGCTGATCATCGGGTGCGATGTGCAGTCGCAGGATCAGTCGTTCGCCGATGAATCGCATGCTGTTGTAGACGCTGTAGAATCCCAGCACTTCTTCGACGGCCTGTTCGACGCTGTCGGTGACTTTGAAGAGCGACATATCGGCGGGGGAGATGAGGCCGGCGGATAGCAGGTGGTTCTGGATGTACTGGGAAAAGTCCTTCCAGAACGTTCCGCCGGGCTGATCGAGCATCACGAGTGGCATGAGGTCGCGTTTGCCGGTCTGCACGAGTGTCAGGGTTTCGAAGGCTTCATCGAGTGTGCCGAATCCACCTGGGCAGGTCACGATGGCGTGCACTTCCTTGACGAACATCAGCTTGCGGGTGAAGAAGTATTTGAGGCTGACGAGTTTGGGATCACCGGCGATGACGGGGTTGGCCTGCTGTTCGAAGGGCAGGAGGATATTGAGTCCCATGGCCATATCCCGTCCGGACCCTCGGTGAGCGGCGTCCATGATGCCGGCTCCGGCCCCGGTGACGACCATCCAGCCTTCCTGTGCCATGCGTCGTCCGAACTGTTCGGCGGTGTGCCATGTGGGGTGTTCGGGGGACGTCCGTGCAGAGCCGAAGACGCTGACTTTGCGGTTGCGTCGCCACGGGGCGAAGACTTTGAAGGCGTAGCGCAGTTCCTTGAGGGCGCGGCTGAGTATTTTAAGGTCACCGCGGGATGCGTTATCACCTGAAAGTTTATCGGCAGTGGCTTTGATTTCTGCGATGAGTTCATCGTGCGTGCGCAGGACGGGCACGTGTTCGATGACATCACTTTCGGACTCATGGGGGTGCCGCAGCGGCTGGCGTGCGTTCACAGCAGGCTCCAGGGAAATCAGTTCAGCAGGGCGTCCATGGCTTCGCGGCGGGTGTCGTAGATGGCCCAGATGGTATCGAGTGCGGTGATGCGGAGCAGTTCGAGTGAGGGGTCACTGGCACCGCACAGGACCAGTTCTCCGTTTTTGCGTTTGACGAATTTGTGGCAGCGGAGGAGCATGGCGAGGAAGACCGAGCCGAAGTGTCGCACGTTGCTGAGATCGACAATGACCATGGGGGCCTGCTGAGAGTTCAGCGGTTCCATGATGGTGTCTGCGGCGCGTTCCACCAGGTCCCACGTCAGAGATTCGATACTGGACGAGGGCGTAACAACGACTGTGTTGTTGTGCCATTCAATTTCGAAGTAGTCTGGGACGTCGGACACGCTGCACCTCGGGGGGCGATGGAAATAAGCAATTCAGAGGTCGAGTTTTTGCTGTTCTGCCGGAGTGCGGAGCATATCTGAGTTGCGGGATTTGGCAAATGCTGAACCGCGGAACGGCGGGGTGTTTGGCTGGATTCAGGCAGATTCGGATTGCCAGCAGAGGGGGTAGTCCGGAGAATGGAATCAGTCTGTTTTTGTGTCAGCAAGCGGGGTTGCCTGTATGGCAGTGGCGAGATCAGCGGTGGTGCGGTGTGCAGCATTTTCCGGCCGTTGGCTGTGGCTGATTTTGTGTGTGCTGGCGGTTTTGAGTGAGTCGCGGGCGGACGAGGTGCTGCTGTTGGCCGAGGTGCTGCTGTCGGACGTGGTGATGCGGACGGCGGATGGTGAGCAGCGACTGGCGGGGCGGGTGGTGGCAGAGGGGGCAGCGGGTGAGCTGCTGCTG
>SXXK01000006.1 GCA_005791255.1 Planctomyces sp. | reverse complement strand
GAATGTCGGCTTCCAGTTTGGTCTTCTCGTCCGTGCGAGCCAGTTGCTGGTCAGACAGGTTCTTCTGCAGGTCCGTGACCTGACGTGCCGAGGCGATCGCTTTGTCCTTCCACGTTTTCTGGAAAGAGTACACAGCGCCCGCGAAGCACATAAAGCAGAGGCTGAAGACCAGCTGCAGAACGATCAGAGTTTTGGCTACGACATTGTTCATTGAGAGCTCCGCACACACCCGTGTTCAGAGAATGGTTTTTAAGTTTTTCGAAATCCCGGGGGCTGCGTCTGAGTTGTATTGTTCAGGTCGTGTGCAATAAGTAACAGTCCCGCGCTGGCAAATCCAGATACGCAGGCTGCAACATCGTTATGGGGTTCCGCCGGCTGACGTCAGTTGCGCCTGCCGGTCGGTCAGTTCCTGGTTCTCGATTTCCACTCGCAGCAGGCGATCTGTCAGATCACGACGGATCGCCGTCAGGCGAAACATGTCAGTTCTCAGTTCCTCAAGCTCGTGTCGCAGTCGCAGCACGTCCGTGCGACGGGCCGCCGTTTCGTCGCGAATTTGGCGACCCGCGACAGACAATGTCTGCAGTTCGCTGGATTTCTTCTGCACCTGCTGAGCAATTGTTTCGGTCGTCGCTGTCAGTTCCTGAATCCGGGCCGCCAATGCCGCGGTGTCCTGGGCCTGCGAGGCCTGGTACCTGGTCACTTCCGCCTGCTGCTTTGCCGTATCTTCTGTCCAAACGGTTGTTTTGCTGCCCAGATGCTGACGCAGATCCTGATGAGCTTTGATGAGAGCGTCGTAGCCGGAGGAAAAGGTCCCGACCGAGCCACGTTCGTCAGGATCCGCCGCGTTGGTGGAAAACCTGCGAGTCACTGTCCATTTGGGTTCTTCGCCGGAAGTTCGCTCGAACGTGTAGTTCCGCATGGCCGACGTGTTCATTTCAGCACGCAGGTCCGGTGCCACCGCAAACGTTGAAATGGCAATGCCCATCAACGCCACGGCAACCACCGTAACGAACACAGACAGAACCTTGAAAAAATTCAACATCGTCAGACCTCAGGGGCCACAAACTTACTGAAACCACACACAGCCCGACAAATACGGCTGAGTTACAGGTTCACAGGTGACACCGAAATGCCACCGACGGCTGACCGTAAACTGCCCACCCAGCCAAAACTTCGTGTCTTTGCCAGACCCCATATAAGAAACACTGTGCAAAAGAGTGTCAAACGGAAATCATGCACCGAGGGTGAAAAGGGCGAAAAGAGCGGTCGTCAGCCACACTCACGCTCCTCAACACGCCAACAGGCGCAGTATTCCTGACCACCTGCATATCGGTTCTGCAACCCATACTCCAACCTGGCTGGATCAAAACTGCACCCGCAATCTGGCCCACCCACTGGCCAGCGTTCGATACAAACGGTATATCCGGGAATCCTCAAAGACAACAACTCACCCCTGAGTCTGTTCGCATGTTCAGTTTTCGGGGTTGAGTGTGGCAGTCGCTGGATGCGGTTTCCGATCTGTTCCGTGTTCTGCACTCTGGAAGCTGGCTGATGACAAACTGGTTGAGCGAGGATCTTGCGGGTTTGCCCGTTGTGCCCATGACGCATCGTGTGTGGCGTGGCCGTCCGGCACCGCTGGGGGCGACGTGGGATGGCGCCGGGGTGAATTTTGCGGTGGCTTCGGAGCATGCCACCGGAGTGCTGGTGTGTCTGTACGATTCGCCGCAGGCGCATCATGAAGCGGCCCGCGTGCCGCTGCGTGAGCATACGGATGGGGTTTGGCATGGCTACATTCCCGGAGTGGCTCCGGGGCAGTTGTATGGACTGCGTGTGCGGGGGCCCTGGGAACCGCATGCGGGCCATCGTTTCAATCCGCGCAAGATTGTGCTGGACCCGTGGGCGCGGGTGATTGGTCGGGGGATTGGCTGGTCCGATGCGATGTTTGGCTATCGGGTGGGTGATGATGATCTGACCCGGGATGATCGAGACAACTCGTGGTGCGCTCCGCTGGCGGTGGTTTCGCACAACCAGTTTGACTGGGGGGACGATCGTCCCCTGCGAACACCCTGGCACAAAACTCTGATTTATGAGACGCATGTGAAGGGGCAGACTCGACTGCACCCGCAGGTCCCTGAGCCGATTCGGGGCACCTATGCCGGGCTGGCGTCGCGGGCGTCGATTGAGCATTTGCGGCGGCTGGGAGTCACTGCGGTGGAGCTGCTGCCCGTTCACGCCCATGTCGACGACCGGAATCTTGTCACGCATGGTCTGCGAAACTACTGGGGCTACAATACCCTCTCCTACTTTGCTCCCGAACCTTCACTCTCATCCGCTGCCTGCCCGGCCGGAGTGCTGACGGAGTTCAAGAGCATGGTCAAGCGGCTGCACGAGGCCGGTATCGAAGTCATACTTGATGTGGTCTACAATCACACCGGCGAAGGCAACGAGCGGGGTCCCACGCTCTCGCTCCGCGGCATCGACAACAGCGTCTACTACCGCCTGATGCCGGGCAGTCGCCGCTACTACCAGGATTTCACCGGCTGCGGAAACACCCTGAATATGCAGAGCCCGCGAGTGCTGCAGCTGATTATGGACAGCCTGCGCTACTGGGTGCAGGAAATGCATGTCGATGGGTTTCGTTTCGATCTGGCCAGTACCCTCGCCCGGGAGCTGCACGACGTCGACAAGCTCAGCGCATTCTTCGACATTATCCTGCAGGACCCG
>SXXK01000079.1 GCA_005791255.1 Planctomyces sp. | reverse complement strand
TTCACCGGCGCTCATGCTGATAAACCCGGACGGGTCCTCGCTGCCCACGGCGGCACTCTGGTCCTCGACGAAATCGGGGATATCTCAGCCGAAACTCAGGTGAAGCTGCTGCGAGTCCTGCAGGAGCGGCGATTTGAACCTGTCGGCAGCGACCGCAGCATTGATGTTGATGTCCGCGTCGTTGCGGCCACCAATCGAAATCTTGAAGATCTGATCACCAAAGGCGAATTCCGCGAAGACCTCTTCTACCGACTGAACGTCGTCTCACTCACTCTTCCGGCACTCCGGGATCGCCAGGAAGATCTTGCCGAACTCGTCTTCTACTTCCTCAGTCGAGCTGCGCAGAAATCCCGCAAGCAGATTCGTCAGATCGAACCGGCCGCTCTCGATGCACTGCAGGCACACCTGTGGCCCGGCAACATCCGCGAACTGGAAAACGTCATCGAACGGGCCGTCGTGCTCACCGACAGCGACGTTATTACACTCGCGGATCTCCCCGAGGAACTCCGCAGCGGGATCCATATCGTTCGCCCGGTTCGAGCTGCAGTGCGAACATCTGCCACGGCCCCGTCCACCGCAGTCGCTCGCAAGGTTACGGCTCCCGCGGCTGCCAGTCAGCAGGATGAAGAACGTGCAATTCGCGAAGCACTGCGAGCTGCCGGAGGGAACAAGGCGGTGGCAGCCCGCAGCCTCAATCTGCCCCGCAGTACCTTCTTCAGCCGCTGCCGTCGCTACGGTATCACCTGACCGCCTCGCTCAGCCGCCTGCCGCAGCAGCCAGTTCACCGTCTGCTCCAGCTGCAGTCCCCGCGATCCTTTCAGGCAGATCAGATCCCCCGGCTGCAGCAGCTCGGACAGCAGGCACTGCAATTGCTGATTGTCTGCCACAGCATGCAGTCGATCACCGGCATAGCCGGAGGCTGCCGCCGCCGTGACGCAGATCGAAGACAGTCGGCCACAGAAGATTGCCAGATCCACTGCCGAATCCACCAGTGTCGCTGCCACATCACAGTGCAGTTCCCGCTCCGACTCGCCCAGTTCCAGCATGTCACCCAGCACCAGAATCCTGCGCACGGCATTCCATTCGGACAGGGATTTCAGGCAGGCCACTGCACTCTCCGGACTGCAGTTGTAAGTCTCATCCAGGATCTGCCAGTCGCCGGCTCGCAGCAGTCGCCCGCGGCCGCGATCCGGTCGAAACTGCTGCAGTCCCGCCGCGATCTGCCCGGCCGATAAACCAGCCCGACGACCCACTGTGACCGCTGCCGCGGCACACAGCAAAAGTTGCCGACCACCTTCGTAAACAAATTCATCAGTCCCGCAGCGGATGCGACTGCGTCCCTGCTCAAAACTTACCATTTGACAGCGGCCGACACCTTCAGCCTGCAGTCCAAAATATTCCACCTGCGCTGACGTTGCCCGACTCATGCCAGCCACTTCCGGCTGATCCGCACACAGAAAGACACAGCCCGACGCCGGGATCTCTTCCACCAGTTCCTGCTTCGTCAGCCTGATCGCCTGCAGACTGCCGAAGGATTCCAGGTGGCAGGGAGCCACGCGAGTCACCACGGCCCAGTCCGGTCGAGCCAGCCGGCACAAAAATCGAATATCGCCCGGCCGCCCCGCTCCCAGCTCCAGTACCGCATACCTGTGCTGCTCACTCAGATCCAGCAGTGCCAGCGGCAGACCAATCTCGTTGTTGAAGTTCGCCGGACTTTGCAGAGAACTCCGCTGCTGGCTGAGCACACAGTAGATCATCTGCCGCGTCGTGGTCTTCCCCACACTGCCCGTAATTCCGATGACTGACGCCGCTGAATGATTCCGATTCCGGACGGCCAGCTGCTGCAGTCCAGTCAGCGCATGCGGCACCAGAATCAGTGGCGGTCCTGCGGCGGCGGATTCCGGCGCCACCGATCGCGTCGGCAGCTGGTCCGTCAGTATCGCCACTGCACCCCGCACTGCCGCCTCTTCTGCAAACTCCACACCATGACGATTGCGGCCCCGCAGTGCGACAAACAGACTGCCCGGAACCACCCGGCCGGATTCCGTCACCACTCGCTCAATTTGACGCTGATCCGGGGCCGCTCCAGCTTCAAACGGGTGCAGTGAACCCCAGGCATGGCGTCGCCCGTCCAGATGCTCAGTGAGTTCGCTCACGGTACAGGGATACATCACAGTGCTCCCGCAGTCAGCCGATTAATGCTTCGAGGACAGTTCCCGCAGCAGTCGAGTGGTGACTCGGCGGTCGTCAAAGGCAATCTGTCGCGTTCCGATCCACTGAGTCTGCTCGTGACCACGTCCCAGAATCAGCACCACATCACCCGCCGCTGCCGATTGCAGTGCCGTCCTGATTGCCGCCTCGCGATCCAGCACCCGCTGTACCTGCCGCCCGACCGGGAACCCGCTGCAGATTTCATCCACGATCGCTGCGGGGGATTCACTGCGAGCATTGTCGGACGTCACGATCACTTCGTCCGCCAGTGTCGCAGCAGCAGCCATCAGCGGACGCTTTTCACGGTCCCGCTCACCACCCGCACCAAACACCACCAGGACGCGATTCCCGCACATCTCACGCGCCGCTTCAATCATCCGTCTGATGCCATCGGGCGTATGCGCATAGTCCACATACACCTGAAACGGCTGCGTGCTGTCGATTCGCTCAAATCTTCCCGGGACAGATCCCGACTGCTCCACACCCGCCCGAATCTGCTCAGTACCCAGCCCCAGCACCTCAGCCATTCCCGCCGCCAGCAGTATGTTCAGTGCATTGTGCCGCCCCGGCAGCGAAGTGCTCACGGACAGTTCGCCGCTCTGCAGTTTCAGACGCAGGCGCTGGCCATCCGCTCCCGCCTCCTCAATGCTGACCGAAAATGGACACTCCGCACCAAATCCAAAGCCGAGGACCCGCACGTCCTTTAACTGCTGCACCGCCGCACGCAATGCCACATCATCGAATCCCACCAGCAGCGGAGCCTCGGGATGCAGCAGTGCAGCAATCTGCAGCTTGGCTTGCAGGTAGTTTTCGAATGTTCCGTGATAGTCCAGATGATCATGAGTTACATTCGTGATGGCCGCGACCGCCAGCTGCAGCGAAGAACACCGCTGCTGCTCAAGTGCGTGACTGCTGATCTCCATCACGCAGTCCGTTGTACCTGCCTGACGCATCTGCCGCAGCAGGCGAGCCAGTACCGGGGGATCCGGAGTCGTCAGGCCGGCCGGTCGCGTCTCCTGGCCGTCGTGGTACTCAATGGTCCCGATCAGCCCGGTTCGCACCCCCGACTGCCGCAGTATCCCCCGCAGCAGCCAGGCCACTGTTGATTTGCCATTCGTACCCGTCAGGCCGCTGCAGCGCAAATCCCGCTGCGGAAAACCTTCCTGCGCCAACGCCAGCCATGACCAGACCTGACGAGTCGACAAAACGATCGCCTGCGGCACTGCCAGTTCCGGCAGCGGCTGCTCCACAATCAGGCCAGCTGCCCCCAGTTCCACGGCCGCAGCCGCCCACTGGTGACCGTCCGTCTGACGGCCACGCAGCGCGACAAAGATGTCCCCGCGACGAACATCACGGCTGTCACTGACAAAACGACGGCCCTCCAGGTCGCCACAGTCCAGAAATCCCACAGGACACGGACTGTCCCGAATACTGACCGGCACGCCACTCATGACTGCTGATCCCAGGCTGCAGTTTGCAACGGAATCCTCAACCGCAGCCACCACTGCCGCAGCTGCCGGCTGCAGACGCTCCGCAGGACACCGCATGCGGCACCTTCCACAACTCCAGCAGCTTCGCCGATTCATAGTCCCCGGCCGTGATCCGGAAACCCAGATCCGCAATCATCCGGAAATCCTCCTCAGCTTTCTGACCGGGTGTCGTCAGATAGTCGCTGACAAACATCGAATTGGCCGGATACAGAGCCATCGCCTGCATCGACCGCAGATTCACCTCGCGACCACCTGCCACTCGCAGCTCCGCCGACGGATTCGTCAGGCGGAACATGCACAGCACCTTCAGACAGTATCGCGGATCCAGCTCGTGCTGAGACTGCAGCGGAGTCCCATCGATCGCATGCAGAAAATTCACCGGGATCGATTCCACATTCAGCTCACCCAGCTTCAGAGCAACATCCACGACGTCACCCTGCTGTTCCCCCATACCCACAATCATGCCGGCACACAACTCCAGACCCGCATCCCGACAGATGCTCAGAGTCTTCAGGCGGTCGGCAAAGGTATGAGTCGTGCAGATTTCAGGATGATAACGCTCGCTGGTGTTCAGATTGTGATTCACACGATCGACACCAGCAGCCTTCAGTTTCAATGCCTGCTCAGGTTCCAGCAGTCCCAGGCAGCAGCAGATATGCAGACCGTACTGGTCCTTGATCTGACGCACCACGTTCGCCACATGATCGACTTCACGGTTTGTCGGTCCGCGACCACTGGCCACAATGCAGTACGTCCGCGAATTGCTCTCGGCTGCCTTCCGAGCACCATCCAGCAGACGCTCTGCATTCAGCATCGCATAACGCTCAATCGGAGCTTCCGAGATCTTCGACTGAGAACAATACGAACAGTCCTCCGGACACAAACCGCTCTTGGCGTTCTTTAAATAATACAACTGCACAGTGTTTGAAAACCACGCGCGACGCACCGCATAGGCCGCATCCAGAATTGCCAGCAGCTGTTCGTCCGGTGCCTGCAAAATGCTGATCGCCTCGGCGCGAGTCAACGCACCGCCCTCCAGCACTCGACGAGAAAATTCGCTCCAGTCCTGCTGCACAACTGATGCTTCGGCTAACGACATACGGTTTTCAATTACCTCTGCAACGACATTTCCGGACATATCCCAGCAGGCAGCCACCCGCTACGAAGAACCCCGGCAGTCTAGACAATCTGAGGCCAAATTGCAGGGCCAACGCACTTTCCTCCGACAGTTCCCGGCTGGACGAGCCCTCCATGACTGCAGCAAACCTGCTGTTGAGCCACCAGTCCTCGAAAAAAAAATCAGGATCATGGAGTCCTCTACTGCCGGGAATGCGTGCTGACTGCCAGCAGCCGGAAATCAGAATTTCTCAGGACTCGCCCTGTTTCAGCGGTAATTGCCCGCGAACTGTATTGCCCGTCGTGACAGCATCCGGGATGATGACCTGGGGCGTGTGTGGAACTGGGCAGGATTGCTTTCTGGCAGCAAGCTGCATCATTGGTCAGTGCTGCTGGCATCATTGTGATGGCGCGGGGGGATGCGGAGTGTCGCTGGAAAAGGCTCATGCGATTGTCATTCGACAGGCGGATTTCAGCGAATCCAGTCGTGTGATTACGTTTTTCAGCCGTGAATTCGGCAGGTTTTCTGCCCTGGCGAAGGGTGCAAAGCGGCTGAAGGGTCCCTTCGATGCTGCTCTTGACCTGCTTTCGGAAGGTCGCATAGTCTTTATACGGCGACCGGCGGGGGTGTTGAATCTGCTGACGGAAGCTCGCCTGACAACCCGTTTTCAGCCCCAGCAGCCCGGAGTCTCTGACGGTTTGCTGCGGATGTATGCGGGGTGTTATGTGGCGGAACTGCTGAATGGTCTGACTGAAGACTTCGATGCAGCTCCGGAGATTTTCGACCTGGCCACAGCTTTGCTGCAGGGACTGTCAACGCCGGAATGTCATGTTTCGGCACTGATCATTCATTTTGAAATGTCTTTGTTGCAGTTGATCGGCCTGCTTCCTGATCTGTCCAGCTGTTCGGTCTGCGGGGGCTCGATTGAGCCTGCTGGCAGATTTGTGCACTGGGTCAGTCAGGGTGGGTTGCTGTGTCAGGATTGTCGTAAGGAGGAGTACAGCGGGACTTCGGTTTCGGCGGGCGCGGTGGAGATTCTGCGACGTCTGACCGGTGGGACCACGGATCTGGCTGGTCGAGTGCGTCTGACGCCGGCGCAGGCGGAGGAATGTCATCGTCTGGCTGTCTCGGCAATTTCGCACGTGCTCGGCCGTCGACCACAGACTCTGCGTTACCTGCAGTTTTCCTCAAATCACTGAAGCGGTCTTTTAGTTCAGGGCCGGACGGCCTGATCGGACAGCGACTCATGCAACAGCAACTTCCGCACGCCGCACGCCGCACACCGGCGTCAGTCGCATGTCTGCAGCGCAGACATTTCCGACTTTGTGCGGTCGCCGCTCTGCTGCTGGCTGCGCTGCTGAGTGGTTGTGCGACAAATCCCTTCCGGGCAGATTCCCGGAAGCCTGGAATCTGGGAACGCATGCAGCGTTCGATCGGCATGGCGAGGGAAACGCCTCTGGAGATGGGTCGCAAATTCAGCCCCCAGGAACAGCGGGAAGTGCAGCTTTGCCGGCAGGCTTACGAACGCCGGGACTACGATAAAGCCATCGAACTGTGCAAGGCGGCTGCGAAGAAATTCAAGGAATCCTCGCTGGGCGAGGAGGCGCAGTTCTACCTCGCTGAATCCTGGTATGCCAAACAACGCTACTCCAAAGCGCAGGATGCTTACGACCAGCTGTTTGAGGACTATCCGTCCACAAAATATGTGGAGCCCGTGACACGCCGGCTCTATTCCATCGCTCAGGCATGGCTGCAGACCAGTGAACCCGGAGCAAAGGAGGGCATTCGTACTGTCAGCGCCGAAAAAGTCATCTCTTCCCAGCCGGAAAACAAGCCGTCAGACCCGACCCTGCGAGTGCGGATTCTGCCCAACTTTCATGATCGCTCACGCCCCGTCTTTGATACTCAGGGACGAGCACTGCAGTGCCTGAAATCCATCTGGATGAATGACCCGACCGGCCCGCTGGCCGATGATTCGCTCATGCTGACCGCGGCATGGCACCAGCGACACAGCAATCACGTGGAGGCCGATCGTTACTTCGGGATTCTGCGTGACGAGTACCCTGACAGCCCGCATCTGGAAGCCGCCTTTGTGCTGGGTGCACATGCCAAACAAATGAGTTATCAGGGGGCATTTTATGAGGGCGAGGATCTGGTTGGAGCACGTCGGCTGAAGGAACAGAGCCTGCAGCTGTTTCCCGCATCGCATCAGCGACAGCAGCTGCGAAAAGACCTCGACATACTTTACCGCCAGGAAGCTGAGCGACAGTGGGCCATGGTGGACTACTACCGCCGCAAGCAGCGTCCCCGCGCCATTGCCATCGCCTGTGTGCGGCTGATTTCCGAATATCCGGATACCGGCTTTGCTCGCGATGCCAGAATTCTGCTGGCTGAAATCGATCGCAGTGAACTGAAGGACCTGCCCGAAGTGCTGCAGTTCATGGAAGCCCTGCCTCGCAATGCCCCCGCGCCGGTACCCGCTCAGAATGACGGTGATCCGGTCAAATCCGTCAGTCAGCCTGGTGGAACGGACAACGAAACTTCCGGCAAAGCAAGGCTCTGACCCGATGACTCGCACGGGACTGCTGCTCACTGCTCTCTGCTGCCTGATCCTGTCAGGTTGCGGCTACACGCTGGGAACGCCTGTTGTTCCCGGTGTCCGCAGTGTGCACGTGCCGCTGTTTCGCTCCGAGTCCTTCCGTCGTGATACCGATTATCTGCTGACGGAAGCGGTGCAGCGTGAGATTCGCACGCGCGGTGGCTACAGGCTGGAAGACGCGGCAACTGCAGACACCATCCTCACCGGAAAGATTGTGGAA
This sequence comes from Planctomyces sp., assembly GCA_005791255.1. Taxonomy (GTDB): domain Bacteria; phylum Planctomycetota; class Planctomycetia; order Planctomycetales; family Planctomycetaceae; genus SXXK01. The sequence continues at coordinate 2,008 of SXXK01000079.1, read as the reverse complement.
ATTCGGAAGTCGCCGCTCAGTGAAACCCGCTTTGATGATCCCCGCGAACTGCAGCTGTCGCTGGGTGCTGAAGTCACCTGGATGGATCGACGCACGGGCAAAGTTCTGATCCAGCAGACCTTCCCGCTGACCAGCCAGCTGATGCCGCAGATGAGCAGTGTCTCCATGGCCCCCGAAGTCGGTCAGTCCTTTGCCACCGCTCAGCAGGAAGCTGCCAGACGACTGGCCTCCAGCATTGCTGACCTGATGGAAATCGCCTGGTAGGCCAGCCTGCTTGAAACTGTTTACCACAGATCTGTTCGTACTGCCGCTGCCGCCCGGACATCGCTTCCCCATGATCCGCTACCGTCTGCTGCGGGAACGACTGCAGCAGTGCGGACTATTTCAGCCCACCGACTTTGAAGTTCCCCCGTCTGCCACAGAGCAGCAGCTGCTGCTGGTGCACACGCCCGACTGGGTGGCTCGGGTGCTGGCGGGAAACCTGACAGGCGACGAAATCCGACGCATTGGATTTCCGTGGAGTCTGCAGATGGTGGAACGCTGTCGACGTTCCACGGGAGCCACCATTGCCGCTTCCCGGGCCGCACTGCAGGACGGAGTCGCCGCCAACCTTGCCGGAGGCACACACCACGCTTTTGCTGATCGCGGAGCCGGTTACTGCGTGTTCAACGACGTCGCCGTCGCCGCTCGCACAATGCAGCAGGAACATCGCATCCGCAATGCTCTCGTACTCGACGGCGATGTTCATCAGGGCGACGGAACCGCCGCCATCTTTAAAGGTGATCCCACTGTTCAAACTTTTTCACTGCACGCAGGCAAAGCCTTCCCCGTGCGAAAAATGCAGAGTGATCTGGATATCGAACTCCCACCCGGAACCAGCGATGCCCGGTACCTCGAAGCATGGCAGCAGGGACTGACATGGGCCGAACAACTCAGCCTGCCGGACATTGTGTACTTCGTCGCCGGCGCTGATCCGTGGGCCGGTGATACGCTCGGAGGCCTTTCTGTTTCCAAGGATGGACTGCGGACTCGTGATCAGATGGTCTGCGAATTCTGCCGCCGTCGCGGCTGCCCGCTGGTCGTCGTTATGGCCGGTGGATATGCCGCGGTCGTTGACGATATCGTCGATATTCAGTTCCACACCGTTACCGCGGCTCAGCAGCTGACTGCAGACTTGCCAGCAGCAGATCCAGCGTCCGTCGTACCGCCTGCCTCTGCCGCTGAATCCTCAGGCTGATCGAACTCGGAACCGTATCTGCCGACAACCGCAGCTGATGGCATTCCGCCTGACCGCCTCGAAACAGAATCGAGACCCACGCTGTTCCATCCAGCTCGGGTGGAGCACCGGGGCCCAGATGCCCCGTAATTGCCACTGCCAGCGTGGCGTGCGGAGTCTGACGGAGCGCGCCTTCAGCCATTTGCTCCGCTGTCTCACGACTCACCACATTTGACTCCGTCACGGTTCCCGTCGGCAGACCCAGCCAGCACAGTTTGCTGGGAATCTGATACACGACCAGACTGCCGCACAGATGCTGTGACATCCCGGGCGTCTCTGCCAGAGTGGCAGCGATCAGTCCCGCTGTGCAGCTTTCTGCAAGCACCAGCTGCTGCCCGCTGTTCCTCAGGTGGTTCAGAATCTCAGCCCCATCAGCCGCGTCCCCCGACCCGCTCGTTTCGTCGTGGTCCATTTTCACTGCCCCCCTCGTTTCAGAATCCTCGTGCCCGGTCACATTTGCTGAATCGCCTGTTGCTTTTTGCGGAAGCCGCAAAATTCGCAGTAAGACCGGCGATTTCTGCCTGGTTTCAGACATCCCTGCGCGATTCCTGAACTGTGATCCAGGCTGCTGCCGGAGCTGACATTGCTCCACGACCACAGATTTCGCCATGATCATCAGGTGCATCTTGAGGCAGATCAATCACTGTCTCCGTTCACTGAGGATACCAACATGTTTCTGATTCTGCGTCCAATCCGTCTGCTGCTGCGAGCCGCTCTCATGGACTCCACGCC
>SXXK01000078.1 GCA_005791255.1 Planctomyces sp. | reverse complement strand
GGTGGAGGTGACAGTGACCGTGGCAGTCGATTCACATCCATGATGGATTCAAACGGCAACGGCAGGATCGATCAGGAAGAACTTGATCGCATTCCGTCGTTTGTCCGCGACATGATGAAGGCTCGCGGTATAGAACTCAAACCCGGCATGTCACTCGACGACATGCGCAACTCGGCCCGCTCAGGATTTGGAGGTGGTCCGCCCGGATCACCACAAAACCCCGGGCAACCTCAGGAAAACAACAAGCCCAAAGCCCTCACGCCGTACCGCATGAAGCCCAAAAAGCCCATGACGGTGGAACTGCCCCCGGCCTACGCCGAAGTTGATACCGACTTCGACGGCCAGTTGGGCATGCACGAGTGGATGATGACTCGCCGGGCGGACCTTGATCAGTTCGAATCGATGGATCTGGACTTCGACGGATTTCTGACTCCGGAAGAACTGCAGGTCGCAGAAGCCGCTGCAGCCGCAGGTCAAAACGTCGCCTCCACTGACGAACGCAAACGACTGACCATCGTCACAGGTACCCCTGCCCGCCCCAAAAATACCCGCGGTGACGACGGACGGGGTGATCGCGGCGGTGACCAGCAGCGCTCCGACAACCGTTCACCATGGGGTGGCGGAGGCGGCAGTCCATGGGGAGGCCAGCCCGGCGGAGAAGTCGCGATGGCTCCGTCCTACTTCTCTCGGCTCGACCAAAATCAAAACGGACGCATCGATCCCGAAGAATGGGAGCAGAGTCGCCGAGTGCGAGGCATGTTCGAACAGGCTGGCATAAAGCTTGATGCTATGGACCTTCCAACCTTCACGAAGAATCTCGAACGAGCCACAGCTGCTGCCGGTCAGCAGCAGGGTGGCCGCTGATATCAGCGGTACAGCCCCAAAACTGCCTGCTGCTGTACGCCGAATTCCGCCTGGCAGCCTGCAGCGTGGGCCGTGAGTTGGCGTCACTTCTGACGTTACGAGCACTCGGGGTGGTCAATTTATCGACCACACCCATTTTTTTGTGCCCCCCGCCCCTGCCGGCTGCTCAGTTCAACAGTTCCGCATTGCCTGCCGGCTGTCCATCGCTGTCCAGCAATTCCAGTTGCAGCGGTTCAGTCCGCTGACCTCGATCCACCGTCACGGTCACAATGTGACTGCCGGCCCCCAGCACGGTACTGAACTGTGCCTCAGCCGGCATCGGGACGCCGTCGATCCGTACTTCGACCCCAGCCGACGAATTCAGTCGGAATGAAATCTCACCGGGTGTCGTCACATTCAACTGCGTCTGAGCAAATCCAACGGATTGCCCCCGCAGCTGCATCACCGGCACATCCTCCAGCGGCAGGACTCCACTCACCACGGCATACCGAGGCACAAAAGTGAATGCCGGATCACTGGCCGCCACCTTGCTGAAACTGGTCCGATTGATCTGATGCATCCCCTCCGGAGTCGGCAGCAGCACCTGCCACGTACGGGCAAACCGGCGCCGGGACAGCGTATACTCCGGTGTACGTCCCAATTCGGACAGGAACCGCACGAGGGCTGCAATCTCATCATCCGTCAGGGCATCCACAAGCCCCTCCGGCATCAGGGACACACCCTGACCAACCTCTTCAATCTGATCGGCCGGCACGACAACCACACGATTCTCAGCCGTCCGCAGCGTAATCGCCTTGTCAGACCTCTGGATCTGAACACCTGCAATCACCTGACCTTCCACCGTGGCTACCACAGTCGTGTGATAGTTTTCCTTGACCTTCGCATTGGGATTCAGCAGGGATTCCAGCAGATAGTCAGGCTGAGCACTGGCACCCAGACTGATCATATCCGGTCCCACCAAACCACCGGCTGCACCCACAGCATGACACTTCAGGCAGCCCAGTGATTCCGTGCGGAAAATCCGCTCTCCATCCACAGCCCTGGCCACAGTCGTGGCGCTTTTCAGGATCGCTGCCTTTTGCTCCTCCGTCAGGGTCTTCCTTGCAGCAATGTTTCCCGCCTTTTTCAGTGCCGCATCCAGCTCGGCATCCGTCCGCCCGCTTTCCCGCAGCACTCGCAGTACTTCCAGCGCCACGTCATTTCGCAGCGTTCGCTCGGCCAGCGCGTTTGACAGCAGTTTTGGACCAGCTTTTTCGTTCAGCAGGGCGCGAGTCGCCGTGGCAGCACCCGCCGGCCCTGGCAGCGCTGACAGCAGCTCGGCAGCAAGTTTTGCCACCACCTCCGGCCGGGCAACCGCCAGTCGTTCCAGAACCGCAGCCCGGGATTCGACAGACCGCTTTTCATCCGCCGCCAGTTCCTGCAGCCGATCCAGCAGTGCAGCATCCCGCCCCTGCACAATTCCGGCCATCACCGACGCCAGATCAGCAGTATCCGCATCAGTCGTCGTGAGTACCTGCTCCAGCACACCTTTCAGGCTGGCAACATTCCACTGTCCAATCGCCCGCAGACCAAGACGCCGCAACACGGCATCATCACTGCCGGTCAGCTTCCGCAAAATTTCCGCATCGATCGCCGGATTCAGCTTTCGACTGGCCGAAAGTGCCAGCACCGTGGAAATTGTCGTCGCATCGCCAGCACCAATCGCCGCTGCCGTCAGTCGCCCCAGTTGTGCCGCGTCGGCACTGCCACCGATCAACTGGACCAGCCGTGCCCGTTTCTCAGCCGGGACTGTGTCGCCGTACAGATCCTTCATCAGCAGTTCCACCGGAGCCCCGGCGTTGATTGCCGAGAAGGCAAATGCGACCTGCTCCGCGTCACTGCCGAAGTTCATCTGCCCTGCCTCAAAGGCCGGGCGCCAGCTCGGAGCCAGCTCTTTTGCCGTCAGCCACAGTGCATAATCCAGATTCACATCCATCGGCTGCCGCAGCGGCAGCAGGGCCGTCTCGATCAAACGAGGATCCTGGTACAAAGCCACCGTCTTTGCGGATTCCGGCGGCGCGCCTTCAGAAAAGGCACTGCCATCCGCAAGCTGCCGTTCAGAATCCTGCAGCGGGGAAAAGAAATCGCCCGTATCGCTTCCAGTCGCACCCGGGGATGCCCATCCTGGACCAGCCCACGCAGCAATTCCAGAGATTCGGGAATCAGAAACTTCCAGTGACTCAGCACACGCACCGCCGCTGACCGAATCCGCCCGTCCTGACTCTGCAGCAGCTGCTTCAGCAGCGTTGGCTGCACCGACCGCGCTGTCTGATAACACCACAGAGCCTCCAGCTGCACTCGCTCACGTTCCGCATCCGTCAACTGCACCTGCTGCAGCCACGCCGTCAGTTCATCCGCAACCTGCGGCCCACGCTGACGCAGAATTTGCTTCGCATTTTGCCGCTCCACACCGTCGTCTGAACGCAGTGCCTCGAATAACTCGGGGTTACTGCGAGTCGACATGGGACGAAATGGTCGCTTCGGAGCCCCCTTCCAGACAACTCGCCAGATCCGACCATGAGTTCTGTCGCGACGCTCATCCCGGAAATCCACTTCACCGTGCTGAATGATCGGATTGTACCAGTCCGCCACGTAGATCGCCCCGTCCGGACCAATCTTCACATCAATCGGCCGAAACGCCACATGGTCCGACCAGATCACTTCCTGCTGCTCACGGGACACATAGCCCGAGGCTTCCTCCGTCAGCACAAACCGCACCACGCGATGTCCGCGGAAATCGTTCGTGATCGCATTGCCCTGCCAGTCCGGTGGCAGCATCGGGGTATCCACGAGCTCCAGACCACAGTGCTTCGGGCTGCCCGGGTTCAGGCCGCGCACCAGTCGCTCGGCATCCGCCGCCGTGAAATAATAACCGCCCGGAATCACATAGTTGATCCCTTCCCCACCAGCTCCATCCGTGGCAAAGGACTGACCGTAGCGGTCGTAATGATGCCCCCACGTATTCACCAGACCACGCAGAAACACGCCCAGCTCCAGCGTCTCCGGTCGGAACTGCCAGATACCGCCCGCATTCAAACGACGCACGCCCCAGGGAGTTTCCACGTGACTGTGGATGTAAATCGACTGATTGAAATACAGAAACCCGTCATAGCCCCAGCGCAGAGTATGCAGGATGTGGTGAGTGTCCTCAGTGCCAAAACCGGACAGCACCACCCGCTTCGAATCGGCCTTCAGGTCACCGTCAGTGTCCGCGAAATGGACCAGCTCAGTGCTGTTTGCCACCCACGCCCCACCGTCACCCGGCGCCACACCAGTCGGAATCAGCAGCCCCTCGGCAAACACATGAGTCTGGTCGGCACGGCCGTCCCGATCCCGGTCCTCCACAACCAGAATTCGATCCGTTGCCGGGGCTCCCGGAGTAATCTGCGGATAAACTTCCGAACTGGCGATCCACAGTCGGCCGTCCTCGTCAAAGTTCATCTGAATCGGCTTGGCAATCGCCGGATCCGCGGCGTACAGCGAGACCTCAAACCCCTCCGGCACCCGAAACGTTGCCTGCTCAAGCGCAGGATCCGGAGCCGGAATATCCTTTTTCGCGGGTGGCTGAGCACACACTGACACAGCCGACAGCGGCAACGCCGCAAGCAAAGCCAGAAACCGATTCCGAAGCTGATTCATAGCATGCACTTCAATCACAAAAACACTCTGATAAAACTGGAACTCCACACGCGGCTCGGGCAGAGCCTGCCCGAGCCACGCACATGTCCTCGTGCCGCAAAAAGCACACCGTACAGGCTTACGGCAGTGCGACAGTCTTCAGATCCTGACGACCTGAGTCACCCTGTACCAGTACCAGCGCCGAAGTGCTGTTCAGCTTGTCCAGTTGCACAACACCCTTCATCGAATCCACCGTCACGTACTGCTGCCCGGCCGAACCGCCTCCGGCAACAGGTTCCGTCAGGGCCTTTGCATCCTTCAGTCCGGCAGCAGTGATCTTCATGACTCCGCGAGCACTGTTGCTGAGCAGCAGAAATTCGGCCCCGTCTTTGGAATAAGACACCATATCGAGCGGCCGATTGCGATTGCCCAGCTCGGCAACCGTCGTCCCCTTGACCCGATCACCCGCCTTCGACAACTCACCCACCGGAATGCGAACCAGCGGAGTACACACGTAGGCCCCCAAAATGGCCGGCTCACCGTCAATCATCATGGGCACGAATGTCCGCATTGCCGCGTAATCTTCCACCTTCCCGTGCGCTGCATGATAAATCTCCACGCTGATCCCCCGATCCGCATCAGCAAACGGGAAATTCAGCTCGCGAACCGTGGAAGGAGCCGCAGCACTGCTGAGCCCTGAAACCAGCAGTTTATTCTCAAAAAAAGCAATATCCGTAATCGATTCCGTGCGGCGGTTCTGAGCACGCCGGCCTTCCCCCACAACCTTGTCTTCCGGAGCATCTGCCAGAGTCACACTGGAGAAGCTGACGTTTTCCAGCGACAGCACCGTCACCTTGCCAACGCCGTCAATCTGCACAATCGCCGGAGCCCCGTCAGCCGAAACGGCCGCAAAGGCAGCACCCGTTCGCGGGTTCACGGCAATGTCCGCAATCTCGACCACCTTCGCTTTCAGTTCACCTGCCAGAACCCCCGGCAGATCTTCAATATTGATCGACGCAGACGCAGCATCACCCTGCTTATTGCCCGTTGCAATCGCGTAAATTGCAGCAGCCTTCGCATCACCCACGAAGAGAATATCCTCAGGACCAAACGCCAGAGTCGTGGCGGATTTCAGAGCCGGCTTGCCGGGCTTCAAGCCCCATACATCAGCAGCCTGCACCGAAGTTGCCAGTGCCGCAGCGATCGCTGCCGTACTCAGAATTCGATTGAACAGCATGTCTTCCCCCACTCGGACTAATCGGTTGTCAGGAATCACGGCAGAATCACTGCCCGCACTGCCGATCGGAATCACGGGCCTCTCTGCCGACAGGCATGCCGTAATCCTAACCACCACGGGCCGGACGGGCAAACCAACAATTGTCGCACAGAGAACCTGCCCAGGGCGGAAGCCGCCACACTCCCGCGAAAAGCGTTCAGAACGGTCGAGACTGACAGTGCCGCTTGCTCGATTTGCCCGCACGCGTTAGGTTGTCGGATGACATTCCGGCCTCGCACCCCCAAACCCAACTGATCGCTCCCATGAAAGCAGCCGTCTTCGAATCCTTCCGCACGCCAATTCAGATTCAGCAGGTGCCCGATCCGCAACCCCGCCCGGACTCTGCCATCATCGCTGTCAAGGCCTGCGGACTGTGCCGCAGTGACTGGCACGGCTGGATGGGACACGACTCGGATGTCCGGCTGCCGCATGTGCCGGGGCATGAGCTGGCCGGGGTCGTAGCGGCCGTGGGCAGCAATGTGCAGCGGTACAGGGCAGGGCAGCGAGTCACCGTACCGTTCTGCTGTGGCTGCGGTTCCTGCTTCCAGTGCACCAGCGGCAATCAGCAGATCTGCGACTGCTACACGCAGCCCGGCTTCACTCAGTGGGGAGCCTTCGCTGAATATGTGGAAATCCGCCACGCCGACGTCAACCTCGTGGAATTGCCGGAATCGGTGGATTTCGTCACCGCCGCCAGCCTCGGCTGCCGCTTTGCGACCTCGTTCCGCGGCGTCGCAGTGCAGGGGAAACTGCAGCCCGGTGACTGGCTGGCCATCCACGGTTGTGGCGGAGTCGGATTGTCGGCAGTCATGATCGGAGCAGCTCTCGGCGCTCAGGTGCTGGCTGTTGACGTTCGCCACGACAGACTGGAACTCGCGCGGCGCTGCGGAGCTGTGCACACAGTCAATGCCACTGATTCAGATCCAATCGAGGCCATCCGCAGCCTCACAGGCACCGGAGCACACGTGTCCGTCGATGCCCTCGGCAGCAAACGGACCTGCTGGAATTCCATACGCTGCCTGCGCAAACGCGGTCGTCACGTGCAGATCGGACTGATGGCCGGCGGAGATGCCAATCCGCCCGTTCCGATGGGCCAGGTGATTGCCGGCGAGCTGGAAATTCTCGGCAGCCACGGTATGCAGGCCTTCGAATACCCTCGCATGCTGCGGATGATTGCCGCAGGACAGCTGCAGCCGGACCTGCTGATCAGCGACCGCGTCAGCCTGACGGAAGCAGCCGATCTGCTGCCCCGCATGCACGAATTTCCCGGCAGCGGAGTCACCGTGATTGACCGATTTGTGTGATCACCGAGCAGAGTTGGCTGCAATGTTCAGAATCGCTGAGGCTGCCCGGGCCGCCGCGTCAGGCACTGCCAGCCGTGCTGCAGCAACAGACATCCGCTGCCGCCGGTCCGCATCCCGCGACAATTCTCTCATCAGGCCCCGCAGATGAACGATTGCAGCGGCGTCCGCCAGCCACCCGGCCACCAGCTCCGCAGCCAGCCCCGTCACAAAATACTCCGCATTCTTCCGCTGGTGATCGCCCGCAGCCGCCCGCAGCGGCAGCAGAATCGCCGGACGTCGCGCACAGGCCAGTTCGGCCAGCGTCCCCGCCCCGGCACGCGATATTACCAGAGTCGCCGCACGCAGCTCACTCGCCATATCCCCCAGATAGGACTCCACACGCACACTCCAGCCCAGCCGCGCATATCGTTCACGCACTCCCGCTGCCGCAGCTTCACCCGCCTGATGGACGATCTGCCAGTCCGGCGGCAACACCTGCCCGCGAACACCACCCGACAGCGCCTCAAGTACCAGTTGATTGACCTCCTCAGCCCCCTGACTGCCCCCCAGTACCAGCAGCCTCGGAAGCCCGGGCTCAGAGATGTACAACTCGGAATGCAGCCCGGCAATCGACGCCCGCACAGGCACTCCCGCGTGCTGCAGCGGACAATGCAGACCACGCGCCGAAACTTCTCCGACCGGCAGTCCGGTCAGACACTCCGTGGCAATCAAACTCAGCAGACGCGTCGCTGCCCCGGGAATCACATTGAACTCCAGCAGCACCAGCGGCACCCCCAACAGGCGTGCCGCCACGCAGCCTGCAATGCTGGCCCGGGCACCCAGCCCCGTCACTACCATTGGCCGACGAGTCCGCAGGCGCCGGTACGCCCGCAGGGACTCCCTCCCCAGTCGCAGGGGCTCTCCCAGTCGCCACAGCCCGGTACCGCCTCGAGCACCGGCTGTGGGTGCCCAGTCCAGCCACGGATTGTCAGCAGCGGCCGCACTCAGTATCCGTCGGTCGACTTCACGAGCACTGCAGAGAAACAGGGCTTCAGCTCCAGGCAACAGCCGCTGCAACTCAGCAGCCACCGCCAGCCCAGGCTGCAAATGGCCTCCGGAACCGCCACCAGCAAATACAAACAATGGCCGGGAAGCGGTTTTCATCCGAACTCAGGAGCATCCTGAAATTCACTGACGCCGTCAGGAGACAGCAGCAGCAATCTCCGAGTCAGCGGGTGATGCATGGTCTGAAAATCGGCGTCCACGCGGTCCCGCACATGCTGAATCAGCTCCGGCTGCCGAATTGATACCGCTACGAAAAAATCCCGATTCGGCATACCGAGCACCAGCTGGGCACCGAACATGCTTCGTAATCTCGCATGAAAGCCCGGATCCAGCACACGCGAACAATTGTACGCATCAGGCCGCACCGGCATCAGCATCCGAGGCTGCTCTTCAGACCCCACAACCGTCACCTCCAGCGGATGATCCTCAGACCACATCCGCAGATTCTGCAGGCTGGCGTCATGCAGTTCATCCACTGAAACTCCCCAGTCACTCAGCATGCCGTCCTGAACGTAACGGTACGAATCGTCCTCGTCGATCACGTAACCGATCGAGAGTCCTCCGACCCAGGGCTGACGCACACGACCGTCACTGCATGGTTCGTCCTCAGGCGCCAGCATCGGCAGGATCCGCGACTGCACAACCTGGAATTCCGGGGTCAGCTGGTCAGGACCAAGTTCCTGCAGGCGCACCATCGACGTCAAACCCGGCAGCACAATCCGCCGGAAATCCTGCGGCCGCTGCAGGTACATACGGTACAAATTCGAAAGCGCGATTTCGGTGCGACCAAGACGCAGCGCAAATCCACGAGCAGCCGCCTGAAGCAAAGGGTAGTGCTGCCGCGCCAGCGCCAGCACCTGTTTCTGGAACACATCCGGTGGCCACGCCGGAACTTCTGCGACCTCCATCGTCATCAGCAATCGCTCGCAAATCAGAATCTGCTCGCGCGACAACGCTTCCCCATCCGCACTCTGCGTCGTTGCGACAATCGTCAAACGCCCCTGGCGAAAGACCCATAGTCGCCACGCATAACTGCGGCCTCGTGAAAACAGCCGCGACAGCCAGCCACCAGTCGCCGGACGACACGATTGCCCCGACCACACGTCGTTGGGTAATGCCATTCGCAGCGGACGCTGCACACGCACGGAACTGACTCGCGGAAACAGCAGGGCCGGCTCCGGCCCGGCAGTGACTCCCGCAGACGGCCCCTCGGCCGGCTCTGACTCATCCCACCAGGCCACCACGGAAAGCAGTGCCCGCAAACCCGTGACGTGACCGTTTTGCGACGCCATCCCCGCTGCCGGAGCCCGCCACAGAAACTCCAGAACCGTCTGGTCCTGCCGCACCTCGATACTGTCCGGACAGCGAAATGTGAACCAGTTCGCCGGTCCACGACACAGCTTCCACGGCTCGCGGGCTGAACTTTCGCCTGATTTTTCTACTGACATAAAAGGCTCCAGCAAGGACCCCGGCCATCCTACCGAGCCTTTGCGGGCCGAAGCAATCAACCACCCGCGGAAACCGCACAAGGCGGACATTCTTCCCAGACCGACTCCGCAAGGTCCGCCGAATTTTCCGGAACTCCGCCACTCCCGCTGCCCCCCCCGCCACCTTTCCCGAACACGAATTGTTGGCATTGGCCCGCCGCCGGGGTATGATACACACTGCGACAGGCAACGCGCAATCCTTCGAACTTCACCCTCCTGCACATAAGATCCCCCGCCATGCTGCCCGATTACACCCCGCTGGAACAGGCAACTCGTCGGCACTTTCTCTCAGGTTCCGGCCTTGGCCTCGGCGCCATCGCCCTTTCATCCATCACCGGTTCGGCCGTCACTGCCGGCCGCACGTACGCGGATATTCCCATCCGCGATTCCGCCCCGCTTGAACAACGCTGGCCACATCATGCCGGCAAAGCCAAACAGGTCATTTACCTGCACCTCACAGGCTCCCCGCCCAATCTTGACATCTACGACTACAAACCCGCTCTCGTCGCCCGCACCGGACAGGACTGCCCGGACGAGTTCCTCAAAGGTCGCACGTTTGCTTTCACCTCCGGCGTTCCCAAACTCCTCGGTTCACCCCGAAAGTTCGTGCAGTGCGGACAGTCCGGCACCTGGCTGTCTGATGCCGTGCCCCACCTGCAGACCGTTGCTGATGACATCTGCTTCATCCACTCCATGAATACCGACCAGTTCAACCACGCCCCGGCCGAACTGCTGCTGTACACGGGATCGCCACGCTCCGGACGTCCGTCCATGGGAGCCTGGGTGACATACGGACTGGGGACCGAAAACCAGAACCTCCCAGGATTCGTGGTTCTGATCAGCAGCGGTGTCCAACCGAATGGCGGCTCCAATTCCTACGGCAGTGGCTTCCTGCCCTCGGTATTTCAGGGAGTCCAGTGTCGCTCCAAAGGCGATCCCGTACTCTACGTCTCCGATCCCCCGGGTATGACCCGCCCCATCCGCCGACGCTCGCTCGACTCCCTCAAAAAACTGAACGAACTCCAGGCCGGACAACTGGGGCACCCCGAAACTGCCACCCGCATCGCTCAGTATGAACTCGCCTACAGGATGCAGGCTTCCGTTCCTGAAGTCATGGACATCGCCCGCGAATCAAAGCAGACTCAGGAAGCCTACGGGGCTGTTCCGGGGGAATCCAGTTTTGCCAACAATTGCCTGCTGGCCCGCCGACTGGTGGAACAGGGAGTACGCTACGTGCAGCTGTTCGACTGGGGCTGGGACTTCCACGGCACAGGCCCCGGCGAAGGACTGACAGAAGGACTCACCAACAAGTGGGCTCGTACCGATCGCCCCATCGCCGCACTGATCAATGACCTCAAGGAACGCGGAATGTTCGAGGAAACTCTGATCATCTGCGGAGGAGAATTCGGACGGACGCCTTTCCGGGAAGGACGTACTGCAGGCGGAGTCGTGCTGGGCCGGGATCACTATCCGGACTGCTTCACCATGTGGATGGCAGGTGGCGGAGTTCGAGGTGGCACCAACTACGGGCAGACAGATGAACTGGGGTTCGGAGTTGTCGAAAACAAGGTGACACCGCACGACCTGCAGGCCACAGTCATGCACCTGCTGGGCTTCGACCACGAAAAACTGACCTTCCGCTTTCAGGGACGCGATTACCGACTGACGGACGTCGAAGGACACGTGCTGCACGACGTGCTGGCCTGAGCCCAGCAGGTACGCAGACTATTGACCGTTTAACGGAAGACAGGACAGCAGCCGGACTGCCGGCTGCTGAAACCATTTCAAATTCCGATCATCAACCACCGCGTCAGACGTAAGCTCCACCTGACGAAAGTCACCGTGAAAATGACCAGCGGAATCGCCGGACAAACAGGCTGATTGTTCCGCTGATGCGACTGCTGGACCCTCAGCAAAACCCTCAGCTCGTCCCTCAGCAACGGCAGTGCAGTCTTCTTGCTCATCCGCAGCCAGAAACGTCTTTTTCAGGTGCCTGCCAGCGTGTGCGGATCGATCTGTGCCGGCACGTCAAGTCTGCCACGCACAGAATGCTCATAAAAATTTCGCTGAGGCCGTCAAAAAACTCGAGGCCCGTGCCGATTCCACCAACCTTTGGCCATAATACAGCATCAGCCACGACTTAAAGCCCCTGCACGGCCCGCACAGACGCCGGCATCGCATCACGAAAGTCCCCCGCAGGACGATACCCCAGCACTCGCACCGCCTTGTCAATGCTGTAGTCGAGGTTCAATCCGAGGAACTTGATTCGGGCACTGTTCAGCAGCGGTGCCTCGCTACGCCCCAGCAGCTTCCACACTCGCTCCATCAATCCCGCCAGCAGCCTCGCCACGGGCAGAGGCACGATCTTCGTCGGCTTCCTGAGACCAGCCGACTCACACACGGTCTCGATAAACTCCCGTTTCGTCACCGCTCGAGGGTCTCGAATGTTGAATACCTCGCCCACCACTCCGTCATTGTCAACAGCCAGCCACACCGCACTGCACAGATTTTCCACCCACGTATTGTTCATCAGCTTGTCAGGCGACCCCAGGTAGGCAAATTTCCCCGAACGCAGACGTTCCAGCAGACGCGGCAGCACCGTACGGTCTCGCGCCCCGTAAATGAATCCCGGTCGCAGCACAACAGCCGGCAGGGATCGCTCACGAACATACTGCTGCACCAGCAGTTCCGACTCCACCTTCGTCAGCGTATAACCATCGATTCCCGCAGTACTGGGAGCTGTGGCTTCGTCAGTTCCATAATGATCCCGCCCCTCGTACACGCCCAGTGAGCTGATCTGCACCCAGCGCCGCAGAGTCCCCGCAGCAAGGCAGGCCTCCAGCAACGCTCGCGTCCCCTCCACATTCACGCGCCGGTAATCCTCCGTCGGACCCCAATCACCCACCTTCGCGGCACAATGCACCACCACCGTCGCTCCCGCCGCTGCACGACGCAGACTCTCCGGCTGATCCAGATCGCCCTCCGTCAGTTCGCAGCCCAGTGACTTCAGAAAGCCGGCCGCAGCCGCACTCCGCACCAGACAACGCACTCGCAGACCACGTGCCACGGCCTGACTGGCAACATGACTGCCAACCAGCCCGGTACCACCCGTGACCAAAATCACATCCGCACCCGTCAATTGCACCATAACCGCTGCTCGCACCCTGCTCAAATATTCACGCCCGTCAAAACCATTACCCCTCCGCAATCACTCACTCCTTCGCACCTGCCTTCAGCCGTGCACTCACCTGTTCCGCCTGTCGGAGCACCCTCAGAACGTTGCCACCCAAAATCCTGTGAATCGCCGATCGGTCATATCCACGTTCCAGCAGCAGCTGCGTGATCCGAGGGTACGCGGCCACACTCTCGAGCTGATCCGGCAGCCGCGGCACTCCGTCATAATCTGACCCAATCCCCACATGATCCACTCCGCAGTGCTTCGCCAGATAGTCAATATGATCCACCACGTCATAAATCGTCCCGGCCGCGTCCCGGTCCCGCTTCAGCTGCTCCGTCGGCACGATGAAAGCGGAATAAAAATTCACCATGATCACGCCGCCGTTCTGCTTCACAAGCGGCAGCACATCATCCGGAACATTTCGCGGATGATCACAGATTGCTCGCGCACTGGAGTGCGAGAAAATCACAGGAGCCTGAGTCGTTGCCAGCGCCTGCTTCATCGTTTCCGGCGACACATGCGACAGAT
>SXXK01000077.1 GCA_005791255.1 Planctomyces sp. | reverse complement strand
GGCTGAGCGCAAGGAGTTGAATGAGAATGGGGCGTGGGGGATGCTGAATAAGGAGCGGGAGGCTCAGGCGAAGGAATTGATTCGCCAGCAGTTTCCTCCGAATTTTCTGGATGCCATCAGTCGGTATACGCGAAAGATCGCCGAACAGAAGAAGTGATTTTGGGAGTTTTGTGGGCGGTCGGGGAGGAGGGGGCGATGAGTCTGCTGGTATTACTGTGTTGCATTCTGCCAGTTTCTCCCGGGGACGTGCGACTGTCTTTGGTGGATGGTTCTCAGCGCACGGGCGAGCTGAAGTCATTTGACGGAAAGCAGTTGGAGTTGCAGTCGGAGGGCCAGTTGCGGTCTGTGGAGGCCGTTGAACTGCTGCAACTGGAGTTCCCGGCTGCGGTATCGGAATCTGCGGCGGCTGCGGGGGCTGAGCAGAGTGTCCAGCGATTGTATCTGCGGGATGGTTCTGAGCTGTCGGCGGCTGGTGTTCAGCGAGCCGTCACGGAGGTCATGCTGCAGTCGGATGTGTGGGGCGCCGTGAGAGTTCCGGTGGAGTCTGTTTCTGCGGTGCGTCTGCAGCCGGAGGGTCCGGGTTTTGCGGAGCAGTGGGGCGCATTCAGGAAGCGTGATTCGGAAAAGGACCTGCTGATCGTGGTGAAGCGGGATGGCAGTGGTCTGGATTTCCTCAGTGGGATTGTGAGTTCGATAGGTGCGGAGGCGGTGGAGTTTTTGCTGGATGGTGAGAAGGTTCCGGTGCCGTCGGCTCGTGTTTTCGGGGTTGTTTTTGGCCAGCCTGCTGGTGCTCGGGCGAAGTTTTCTGCTGGATCGCGTTTGGTGCTGCAGAACGGTGATTCTCTGCGTGTCAGTGACCTGCGTGTGCAGGGTGGAGAACTGCAGTGCGGTTCTTCCTGGGGGCAGCCGCTGCGGTGCAGTGTGGAGCGGTTGCGGCTGGCGGATCTGAGTGGTGAGCGTCTGTCCTGGCTGTCGGAGTTGCCGGTACTGCGGGAGGTTTTGCTGTCGGCGGATCCGGAGGGCAGTTTGCTGCAGGGGCTGGTGGACACAGAGACTCAGCAGCGTCTGTTTTCGCCGCGGCGTGATCGGGTGCTGCAGGGCAGCAGTCGTCTTCGTTTGCGGGGGCGTGAGTACCAGCGTGGGCTGTGTGTGCATTCTCATTCCGTACTGTCATGGGCTCTGGACCGTCGTTACGAGACGTTTGAGCTGACGGCGGGGATAGACGACGAGGTTGCGTTCAATGCGGCGGCGGGACATGCAGTGCGTCTGGTGATTCGCGCGGATGACGCGGTGCTGTTTGACGAGCTGATTTCGGCTCAGGATCCGCCGCGTGCACTGCGACTGTCGGTCTCTGACAAATCCACTTTGGAGGTGGAGGTAGATTTCGGGGATGGCAGCAGTGTGTGTGACTGGCTGGATTTGGCGGATGCGAAACTGTGGCTGACTCAGCGGAAGTGAACGAATTTCGTGGTGGTGGCCTGTTGCCGTTGGTGCTCGACCAGCGGTTGATGGGAACCGTGTGTGCGGATGGTTGCATTCCCCGAAAGTGGTGGGGAAACTGTTGACTGGCAGCGACCGTTTCGTTCCTGGTGCTGCGATCGTTGGTGCTCAGTTTGTTCAGGGAATCCCATGCAGAAGACGTTGCCCTTTGACGAGCAGTTTATTCGCCGGCTGACCGACACCTGGCCGACGCCCTTTTATGTGTACGATGAGGCTGGTATTCGGCGTACGTGTCGGGAACTGAACTCCGCCTTCGCGTGGTCTCCGGGTTTTCGTGAATATTTTGCGGTGAAAGCGCTGCCGAACCCCTGGATTGTGCGGATTGCGGGCGAGGAGGGATTGGGGGCGGACTGTTCCAGTCTGCCGGAGCTGATCCTGTCTGAGCGGGTGGGTTTGCGGGGCGAGGACCTGATGTTCACGTCCAACAATACTCTGGCGCACGAGTATCGCAAGGCGGTGCAGCTGGGGGCAATTGTCAATCTGGATGATCTGACGCACATCGATTATCTGCGTGAGCATGTGGGTCTGCCGGAACTGCTGTGTTTTCGATACAACCCCGGGTCAGCTCGTGAGGGCAACGTAATCATCGGTAAGCCTGAGGAGGCGAAGTACGGATTTACGGAGCAGCAGTTGTTTGAGGGCTACCGGAGGCTGCGGGATGCGGGAGTGCAGCGATTTGGCCTGCACACGATGGTGGCGTCGAACGAGCTGAACGGCGAGTTTTTTGTTGAGACAGCGCGGATGCTGTTTGATCTGGCCCTGCGTCTGCATGCTGAACTGGGGATCCGGATTGAGTTTGTGAATCTGGGAGGCGGGATTGGGATCCCGTATCGTCCTGAGCAGCGTCCGGTGAATCTGGCCCAGGTGGGGGGCTGGATTCGTGACTTGTACGAGCAGATGATTGCGGGGACGGTTCTGCATCCGCTGCGGCTGCTGATGGAGAACGGGCGGATGATCACGGGGCCGCATGGTTATCTTGTGACGACGGCCGTGCATCACAAGAGCATCTATCGTGATTATGTGGGTGTTGATGCCTGCATGGCGAATCTGATGCGTCCGGGGATGTATGGTGCCTATCACCACATCACGGTACTGGGCAAGGAAAATGCGCCGCATGACCATGTTGTGGACGTTGTGGGTTCATTATGTGAGAACAACGATAAATTTGCGGTGCAGCGATCGCTTCCGGCGGTGGAGCGCGGTGATTTGCTGGTGATCCACGACTCGGGAGCACACGGGCACGCGATGGGATTTCAGTACAACGGGAAGCTGCGGTGTGCGGAGTTGCTGCTGCGTTCGGACGGCAGTATTCGTCAGATTCGTCGAGCGGAGACGGCGGAAGACTATTTTGCGACGCTGGATTTTGCAGAGCTGAACTCGGAAGGGGTGGGTTGTGGTACAGGTTGATGAGCAGCGTGCAATCAGTCGTGTGATGGATCTGATTGCGATTCCGGGTGGCAGTGGTGGTGAGCAGGACGTTTCTGCCTGGATTTGTCAGCAGCTGCTGAACGCGGGTGTTCCTGAGTCTTCGATCGCGACCGACAGTGCTCACAGGAAGAGCCCTGCCGGCGGGAACACGGGCAATCTGATTATCCGCCTGCCGGGTACGAAGAAGGGGCCGCGCCGGCTGCTGATGGCTCATATGGACACGGTGCCTTTGGCGGTGGGAGCAAAGCCGGTTCGTGAGGGGGACTGGATACGCCCGGCCTCGGCATCAACTGCGCTGGGTGGTGACAACCGAGCGGGGTGTGCGGTGGTGTTGACGGCCCTGCTGGAGTTATTGACTCAGGGGCTGGATTATCCGCCGCTGACTCTGTTGTTCACCGTGCAGGAGGAAACGGGGCTGCGGGGTGCGAAGTGGCTGACGGCCTCGAAACTGGGGCGTCCAGCGCTCTGTTTCAACTGGGACGGCCGTGATCCGGCTTCGCTGATTACGGGGGCAGTGGGTGCGAGCAATCTGTCGATTGAGATTGAGGGGATTGCCAGTCACGCGGGGGCGCATCCGGAGGATGGGGTGAATGCGGCGGTGGTGTCATCTCTGGCTATTGCGAATTTGCAGAAGTCGGGCTGGCACGGTCAGATTCGTCGCGGGAAGCAGCGCGGTACCAGCAATGTGGGGGTGATTCGTGGAGGAGACGCGACGAACGTTGTGATGTCTCGGGTGCAGATTGAGGCGGAGGCTCGCAGTCACGATGCGGATTTTCGTGAGCAGATCGTAGCGGCGTGGCGAGCGGCATTTGAGTCGGCCGTTGCGGCGGTGAGCAATTCCGGCGGGCGGCAGGGGATTTTAACATTCACGGAAGAAGTGCGGTACGAGGCATTCCGAATGCCACCGGAGAGTGCCTGTGCGGTGGCGGCAGGTGCGGCGGTGCGCGGCGTGGGTATGAAACCGGTGGTTCAAATCTGCGACGGCGGATTGGACGCCAACTGGATGGCGGTGCACGGGTTTCCTGCAGTGACGCTGGGGTGTGGCCAGCACGACATTCACACCGTGCGTGAGCGTCTGAATGTTTCAGAATACCTGCAGGGTTGTCGGGTGGCGACACTGCTGGCGTCAGCCGGCGAGCTTCAGGGCTGAATTCGGCCGGTCTGAATGTTCAGGCGCTGGGTTTCATGCGTGAGTACAGGGACAGGATTTCGTACAGATCCGCTGAGACTCGTACCTCATCATCGGCGAAGTCGGAAACCCAGGTGCGATCCCAGATGATGGCATCTGAGAGGATGCGGGTGAGTTCGCCGAGTTTGATTGTGGCTTCAGGTTCCTGAAGTACCGCAGTTTCCGGCTCGTCTGAACCTGTGAAAAGTCTGAGTCTGGGACGCATCCGTGATCCCCTGGTTTTCTGTTGCCGTCACCGTTCAGTCAGCAGAAGCTGTCTGATTCCCCCCGGGGTCCGGCTGATTTCTGCCAGTGTTATCGGGCGATCTGTGCCGGGTGCTTCATGAAAAATTCCGATTGGGTAAGCGGTGAGGATTTGGCGGGAAGAATCGCAGGAAATGAATGAAACGATTCAAGTTCCGGGGGACAATTGAGCGGGGTGGGATGTTTGAAAATCGCCTGACGGCCGTATGAATCGCCGGGTTCTGAGCGTCCGGAGTGTTCCGTTTCGGAGAAATCCCGCTAGAATCCGTGAATGAAGGTTTTTACGGGCATAGCGGTTTCCCCGGGGATTGAGGCGGGGCCGGTGCTGGTGCTGGGTTCGGAGAATTTCCGAATTCCCCGGGTGTATCTTACGCGCGACGCAGTGGAAGCTGAGCTGAATCGTTTCCACGAGGCTTTGGACCACGTGTGTGCGGACATCCGCGAAAACGAGCAATTGGTGACGTCGCAGCTGGGCGAGCAGTACGGAGCAATTTTTTCGGCGCACCTGCAGATGGCGGGAGATCCGCGTCTGATCAGGGAAGTGGAGGCACTGATTCGTGACCAGTGTCGTTCGCCTGAGTTTGCGGTGAGTCGTGTGCTGCGGGGGTATGCCGGTCAATTGCAGAAGATGGGGAATCAGTATCTGTCGGAGCGGGCTCTGGACATTTTTGATCTGGAGAAGCGTCTGCTGGGGAAGCTGCTGGGTGCCAGCCGGGAGGAGCTGCGTGATCTTTCGTCTCCGGTGATCCTGCTGGCACACGAACTGACGCCGGGGGAGACCGCTTCGCTGGATACTCGGTTTGTCCTTGGTTTTGCCACTGAAGTTGGCGGTCGCACCAGTCATACGGCGATTCTGGCGGGTGCTCTGGAGATTCCGGCGGTCGTGGGTCTGGGGCGGTGTTTGGCGCAGGTTTCAGGTGGTGAAACGGCGATACTGGACGGTGACTGCGGTCAGGTGGTGGTGGATCCGGACTCGGAATCGCTCAGTCGGGTTGAGCGTTCGCGGGCTCGTCGGCATCTGGTGCGGGAGCGTCTCGGGCGGATCAGAAATCTTCCTGCCGAGACTCAGGATGGCGAGCGAATCCAGTTGAGTGGGAACATTGAGTTTCCTGAGGAGGTTGGACCGTGCATGCAGCGCGGGGCTGACGGGATCGGGTTGTATCGTACTGAGTTTCTGTTTTTGAGTGGCAATCGGGAGCCTTCCGAGCAGGATCATTACGAGGCCTATTGTCGTGTTCTGGATGCCTGTGGGGAGAGCCCTGTGGTGATCCGGACGCTGGACATTGGTGCTGACAAGGTACCGCAGCTGCTGCAGAGTCAATTTGAGGAGTCGCCGAATCCGATGCTGGGATTGCGGAGCATCCGTTTGAGTCTGCAGAGTACTCCGATGTTCAAGCGTCAATTGCGGGCGATTCTGCGGGCTTCGGTGCGGGGGAATGTGCGGATCATGTTCCCGCTGGTGTCATCATTGCTTGAGTTTCGTCAGGCGAAGATGATTTTGATGGATGTGATGGAGGATTT
>SXXK01000076.1 GCA_005791255.1 Planctomyces sp. | reverse complement strand
TCGATTGCCCCGAAACCTCCATCGCCGGCTGAGAAAAATACAAGGGCTGATGACGGAATGCATGGGGATTCCGACCCGCTGACAACGGACGACTGCGCTGTCCGGCAGGCACCGCTCGCTGCTCGCCCAAATAGGCCGCGGCAGTGTCGGCCGCCAGCTGCTGCGAGATCAGTTCGTCCAGCGCAGGGGGCCTGGGATCCGCTGCAGCCACTGCGCCCGTCACCGCCGGCGGCTGCAACCTTAAAGTGCCAATCGGAGCAAACAAACCATCCACACTCACACGCCGAACATCCGCCTCCCCAACAACCGCACTGCCGCCCGACTGAGCCGGCAGAATCTGCCTGTCGTCCGCTGCACCAATGCCTGACACGCTCAGCAGGCCCGCCAACAGACCCATCACGCCACGGCTAATGCTCATCAAAGTGCCCCTGTGTGACTTTGTAACTGCAGAGTTATGGCTGTTCGACTTCCCCGCCATTTTCCGGTTATTTCGACAAAAGCGAATGTCAGGGTTGGATCGATCTGCAGGAACAGACCTTGAAAATGCGGATTGCGGCTGGCCTGGCTGTCAAGACGCATCCCGTTCGATTTCTCCCGTCAAATCCTCAATCTTTCTGCAGTTCGCCGGCACAGAAAGTCCCGCTGGCCGTCGAAAATCAGGAAATATTACCCATACTTCGCATTCTTCCTGGAAGCGACTGATCATCACACTCCTTCGGCATGCTGTGTCCGGCCCCGGCCAGACACAGCGTCAGTCGGAAAGGCAGTTCCACAGATGAGCTTACGTACGTTTCTTACTCAGGTGCTGCAGCTGCTGAAGGGCGAGCGTCGCGAACAGCCGGCCGCCGCTGCCGTTCCGCGACCTGCCGCACGCCCCATCCGCTTCACTCGACTCGAAGATCGCCGCGTCTTCAATGCCAGCTTTGTGCTGAACGCCGCCGGGCTGACTGTGGACAACTTCACGGCCCCCGGAGCCCTGCAGGTCAGCGAAGGTCCCGGGGAACTGCAGTTCCAGCTGGGAAGCGGCATGGGGGAATGGATTGGCAACACCGCCCCCGGTATCTCCATCCTCAACAACGGCACACTGCTGTCCGTGCAGGAGTCACTGCTGCAGGGCCCCGGCCAGTCCGGCAATCTCTCGATTTTCGCCGAATCCCCCCAGGGCGACGTCGATGTCTTTGTGAACGATGCCATCAGCCTGTCAACCGGCTCCACCGCCGCTCAGTTCAGCATTCACTCGGACGGCAATGTCCTCCTGACACACGCCACCCGCGGCCCCAACCCAATCCTCGACGCTCCCGATCACCAGATCCGTGTGACAGCCGCCGGACGCATCGACATCGGCGGCATCGTGCACGGCAAATCCGTGGAGCTCGATGCCGGCGGTGACGTTCTGGTCGCCGGACGCGTTGATTCCCGCAGCTGGATTCAGGTCAAATCACTGGCCGAGATTCTGGATGGACAGATCGAACAGGTCTCATTCCGCGGCGAATTGCTGGACATCACCGCCACCAAAGGCATCGGCAACGCGGATACTCTGGAAACCGATGTGCGGTCACTGACCGCCATCAACACCAGCGAAGGCACCATCGACATCACGGAAACCGGCACACCCGGCAATCTGACCATCGGTCGTATCGAGAACATCGGACGTTCCGTACGGCTGCAGGTCGACGGTGGCAGCCTGATCGACGGCAATGACCTCGCCGGTATCCAGACCAATATTCAGGCCCGCGATCTGTTTCTGCAGATCGGTCAGGATATCGGCTCCTCCGGCCCCAATCCGTTTCCACTGTTCCGCAACCATATTGATGTACTGCTGTCCGGCAATCTGACCGCCACAGCCCCCGGCTTTGCTGCATTCTCAGGGCGCATCGATGGTCAGCTCGCTGTGCAGGCTCACGACCTGACACTGGCATCTTTGAACGACGTTGACTTCACTCGCGCGGCTCAGTCCAGCCTGCAGGGCCTGGCACTGATCGCAGACCTGGATGGCAACGGCAGCGGGACGGTGCTGATCGGTGACCAGTTGTCACTCCCGGAAAGCCTGCTGATTCAGGGGGCTGATGTGCAGGCCAGCGACGGCACCATCGATCTCTCCGCCGGCCGCATTCTGTTTGTTTCGGGGCAGTCTGAGGACGTGCATCTGAACCTGCTGCCCGGCCAGACCGGCCAACCCGGTCAGTTTGATGGCCGCGTGACCGGGAATCTGGAGATCACCGCCGACTCGGCCGTTGCACTGGCCGATCTTGACGGCAACGGCCAGGCCCTGCAGTCCACCGTCCCAGGCGGCAGCCTGAAACTCACAGCAGCCGGCGACGTTCTTGTTCAGGGCAAAGTCTCAGCTGCCGGCAGCATCAGTCTGTCTGCGGGTGGCAGCATGCGAGTTTTCGGAGTCATTGATCCGGACACTGTCACGCTCACGGCCGCTGACGACCTCGTGATCTCCGGCGCCGTTTCCGCTGCCACATCTCTGCAGGTCGTCGCCGGTACCGATGGCACCGGCAGCCTGCTCACCACCAGCACCGCCTTCGTGGAAGCCGGAGTTCCCGGGATACCCGGTGTGATGCTGCTGCGATCCGGTGACCAGGCGGGCAATACCGAGCTGCATGGAACAGTGCGGGCCCGGGGAGCCATCACAGTCACGGCCACAGGTGGTTCGATCAACGGCAGCACCGAACTGTCCGCACCACAGCTCAGCCTGCGCTCCCTGGCCGGCATCGGCAATCCGGCACCGCTGCGAATCAGGGCT
The DNA here is from genome assembly GCA_005791255.1 of Planctomyces sp. Lineage (GTDB taxonomy): Bacteria > Planctomycetota > Planctomycetia > Planctomycetales > Planctomycetaceae > SXXK01. The sequence continues at coordinate 30,195 of SXXK01000076.1, read as the reverse complement.
GCCACGATCGACGCTGACAGTGTGACGAACGGAATTTTCCTGAAAAACACCCTCGCCGCGACTTACACCAGCCTGTCGTCCGGCAGCGGCAGCATCATCGTCGAAAGTGAACCGTCGGCGGATTTCGTGTCGGCTTTCGCAGGGACCGGAAGTCTCAGATTCAGCACAGTTGACGGTGATCTGAAAGTTCAACAGGCCATCACAGAAGTCGGCAACATCGTCCTGCTCAGTGGCGGTCAGGGCCTCGTCCTCGTCGGCAATGCAATCGCCGGTGGTCAGATCAGAATCCAGTCCGGCAGGGCGGTGGCTGAGCTTGATGATGATCCCGACGCTGATTTGCGGGGACATCAGATCGCGATTCAGGCAGTCACAGGTATCGGAACGGCCGCCGGCGCCATCGAAGTCGACGGCATTGACCTGACACTGGCCGCTCTGACTGCCACCGGTGACATCCACCTGCAGGCTCTGGAAAACGTCTTTGTGGGACAGGTCGCTGAATTTCAGGGACTGAGGATCAGCGATCCGGGTGACATGAATCCCGCAACCTCCATCAGCCTCGGTGCCGGTGGTGTGATTTCCGTGGTCAGCAGCATCGAAAACCTGGCCCACGGCCACGTGGCCCTGACAGCCGGGCAGGACATTTTCCAGGAAGCTCCGACCCGCATCGTCACAGGTGGCAACGGACTCATCAGCCTGATCGCCGGGGTCAGTCAGCAGGGCTCCCTTCCCGGCAGCATCCAGATGACTGAAGGCGCCGTGATCAGCAGTCAGCAGGGTCAGATTTCGCTGCGTGCCGCCGGCGATGTGGTGCTGGCTGAGGTCCTCAGCCTTTCCGGTGACATCTCGATCGAAGCCGGCAATGGCGGGGCAATCGGCAGCATTGTCGACAATTCCGTCGAGGAAACTCTGAATCTGGCGACGAACGGCCTGCTGACCCTGCGTGCCAGCACCAACATCGGCGGCCCGAATTCGCAGCAGGATCTGAACGTGCAGGTCTTCGGCCTGCAGGCGACGGCCGGCTCCGGTGGTATCTATGTGCGTTCCGCGGATTTTCTGCGGATCCACAAAAGCGGCCTCCAGACCCTGGGTGGCGCCGGTGACATTCTGGTCACCACCGCTGCGGGCGGGATCGAGGTCGAGGGTCGCATCCAGGCAGCAGGCATCGGCCGCATCAATCTCACCGCGGCCGGCGATCTTAAGACGCGATTCGGAATCACGTCGGAAGCCGGCAGTATTCGGCTGGCAGCACGCCGCATCGAGGCGGAAGTGGCCGGCAACATTTCCACCGGCGGCGATGGTTCCATCAGCCTGCAGGCACTGAACAGCGAAATCCTGATGAACTCAGAAGTCGCATTCAACGCACAAAACGGCGACATCACACTGCAGGCGGCCACACAGGTGCTTGTTTCCGATCTGAATACGGCGGGGAACGTCAGCATCACCGCCGCTCAGGGACGGTTGATTGACAACAATGACACGCCAACAACGAAACGCACCAATATCACCGCTGCCAACGTGAAACTGAAAGCAGACTCCATCGAGCAGCGACCGGTGGATTTTTTCACAGGGCTGCCGGATGCGCTGGAAGTCAGCGTTTCCGGAAACCTGAGCGTCTCTGTGCAGCAGTTTGCCGCGCTGCAGGGTTCCATCGCAGGCACCGACCTGCTGGAAGCAGAAACCCTGTTTCTGATGTCCGCCGGCAACCTCGGCTTCTCGACAGTCAATCCCTCCGTCACCAACCTCGCACTGCTGGCTGATGTGGATGGAAACAATAACGGCACACTGTTTTTCAGCACACCTGTGGCAGTCTCCGGCGACCTGCGAATCTCCGGTGCAGACATTGACGCGGGCAGCCCGGGAATCAACCTGACCGCCCGCAATGTGCTGCTGCAGTCAGGTCAGTCCGAGTCCGTACGGCTGACACTCAATGACCCCGGCACCGGCCAGCGCGGCAGCCTCGATGCCCGCTCCGGCGGCGCACTGGACATTACCGCCAGCACCGCAGTTCAGCTGCGAGATCTCGATGGCAGCGGGCAGGCCCTGGCATCCACTTCCGGCACCGGCAGCCTGAAATTGCAGGCCGACGGAGCCATCCGTGTCGATGGCAAAATCTTCACCGGCTCAGACGTCGTGCTCGTTTCGAGCGCCGACATCGTCATCAACGACGCCATTGATCCCACCAGCATCACCATCACGGCAGCCGATGACATCACCATCAGCGGGCAGCTGCAGGCCACCAGCCTGATCAGCGTCTCGGCTGGCAGCGACGGCAGCGGCGATCTGCAGGCCACAGCAGAGGCGGGCATGCAGGCAGGCAGCAGCAGTGCCGGAACAGGCACCATCCGCCTGACCGCCGGACAGAACAGCGGAAACATTCAGCTGCAGGGAACAGTGCAGGCCGGATCGCTGCTGGTCATCGCCGCAGCCTCCGGTTCCGTCAATGGTACTGCTCAACTGGAATCAGGCATTCTGGATATCGACGCCGGTACCGGGATCGGCAACAAGCAGCCGCTGCATGTGCTCGTCAACAGTCTGTCGGCTGACACTCAGACCGGCGACATCGGCATCGTCAGCAACCAGCCTGCGATTGCTTCCAGCCTGACGAGCGGAGCCGGCTCGATCGATTTTCGCGGCTTCGGGCCGACGGAGGTTCAGGTCGCCAGCACCGGGGAGGGCCACCTTTCCATTGAAATTACGCGTGGCCAGCTGACAGCCGGCCAGATCACCGCCCCACAGGGCTCCGTCTTCCTGCACACAATCGAAACCGGTTCGATCGTCCTCGACGCCGTCGCGGCAGGGCAGAGCATCCTGGCAGACTCTGCGGACAGCATCACCGAAGCCGACGATGATCCCGAAGCGGACCTGCACAGCACGGCCATCGCGCTTGCGGCCGTGCACCGCATCGGCAGTGCCGGGAACCCGCTTGAACTGGACGGCATCGAGCTGCAGTTGGCGGCACAGTCTGATGATGCTGCAATCCAGCTGGCAGCACTGAATTCAATCAGCGTCGGTAATGTGCTGAACCGCAGTGGACTGGTGATCAGAAATACCAGTGGCACAGCCGCTCCAGCAGGCATCAGACTGACGTCTGCGGGCAAAGTGCTGCTGGACACGGATGTCGTGAATCATTCCCGCGGCGACATTTGGCTGCAGGCCGATGGCGATCTGCAGCAGCGTTCCGGCAGTGTGGTCAGAACCTTCGACGGCGGTACGATCACGCTGCAGGCGGGGGCTCCATTCTTCGGCAGTCAGGGCGGCCTCGGCAATTCCATCACTCAGGACGATGGTACGACGATCAACGCACATCACGGGAAAATCTCGCTGCAGGCCACCGGTGATATTCGCATCGCCAGTCTCGCCAGTGTCGATGGCTCCATGGTGCTCAGCGCCGGCGGAACACTGACCCCCGGAGCGATTGTGGACAATTCGCTGAGCGAAAACCCCAACCTGACGACTGCCGGCACCGTCAGCCTGTTCGCCACCGCCAGCATCGGTGGACCCGCCCCCGCCGAAGACATCAATCTGAATGTCACCGCACTGGAAGCTTCATCCACATTTGGCAGCATTCATCTCCGCTCCATCGGCTCGGTCCGCCTGCATGGCATGGGGCTGCGTACAGCAAACGCCGCCGGCAACATTGAGCTGACGACTGACGCCGGTCCCATCGATGCGGCAGCCGAAGTGCATGCTGCCAATGCCGGAAATATTGCCCTGCGAGCTGCCGAACAGCTGATCCTCAGAAGGAGCATCACATCAGACTCCGGATTCATCACGCTGAACGGCTCACGAGTCTTTGCTGAAGCTGCAGGAGACGTCACAACCGGTCAATTCGGCAGCATTGTGCTCAACGCCTTCACTGACGATATCGTCCTCGATCAGGACGCCAGTCTCACCGCCGGCAACGGATTCATTTCCCTGCAGGCCAGTCGCAGCATCTTCCTGTCCCGACTGACAACGAACGGAAATGTGGTCGCTGTCTCCGTCTCCGGCGATATCATTGACGCCAATGACAACAGCACTGCGCGCACACTCAATATTACTGCGAACAACCTCACGCTCACCGCGGCGAACATCGGCACAGCAGTCAACAACTTTTTTACAGATCTGCCCGACGGGCTTGAAATTGACCTCACCGGAACGCTCACCGTTCAGGCTCAGTCCTTCGCGGCGCTCCGCGGCAGTATCAACGGCACAGGCTCGCTCGCTGCCGAAACCCTGTTCCTGATGTCCGATCAGAATATTGTGTTCTCGACACCGGCCTTGCCGCTGGTGACAAACCTTGCACTGCTGGCGGGGTCGGACGGCGGCGGACCCGGAACGCTGACGTTGCAGAACCCCGTTGCCGTCACCGGCAATCTCAGGATCTCGGCCGCCGACCTTGACGGCGGCACCAGCGGCACACGACTCACAGCCCGCAACCTGCTGCTCGAGTCCGGCCAGTCGGAGCAGATTCGCATCGAGCTGAATGGCCCCTCGGCCAATCAGCCAGGCAGGCTTGACGCTCGGTCTGCAGCAGACCTGCAGATCATCGCCGCCGGCGATGTCGAGCTGCAGGACCTGGACGGCAGCGGTACAGCCCTCGCATCGTCACTGGCCACAGGCAACCTGATGCTCGACGCCAGCGGCAGGCTGCGTGTCAGCGGAAAGGTCCTGACCCAGGGAAACATTGTCCTCACATCCGGCGCTGACATCGTCGTTGATGCCCCGGTTGACCCCGACAACATTACCATCTCCGCAGCCGATGACATCACAATCAACAGCCACATCGCGGCAAACAGGCTGGTCAAAATTTCCGCCGGCGACGACGGCACGGGCGATCTGCTGACGACAACGGCCTCTCTGATCGAAGCCGGCGGAACTGCGGCCAACGGTGATATGACACTCTCCGCCGGGAATACCTCAGGCGAAATCCGCCTCAACGGCACGGTGCGGGCAACTGACAGCCTGACCGTCTCCGCACTCGGAGGATCAATCAATGGCAGCTCCGAACTCACCGCTCGATTCCTCGCGATGCGCGCTGCCACCGGCATCGGCAATACTGCACCGCTCAGACTCAATGCCGGAACTGTCTCCGCGGAATCGCTCAACGGCGACATCAGCCTGACCAGCAACACCGCAGCTGTTTATTCGACCGTGTCCACAGGCACCGGCTCCGTCACACTGAGATCAAATGCATCTGCAGAAATCCATAAAATTACCTCACAGGAAGGCAATATTGCGGTAATCGGCGAATCGGCGCCGATTTTCCTTGACACTGCTGTCGCCGGTGGTTCCGGAAATCTGACCATCGAGAATGGCAACGGCGACCTGCAGATCAACAACCTGCAGGCTGTCGACAACCGAATCGTGATAGCGGCGGGCAGCGTGTCTGAGTTGCTCAGCGACAGTGCCGCGGATCTCACCGCCAGCCGCATTCTGCTGCAGACGACCGCCGGTGTCGGCACCAGCGGTAAGGCACTGGATCTTACCGGCTCCGGACTGCAGCTCACTGCAGCAACACAGTCAGGCAGCCTGCTGCTGGCGGCAGCGGGCTCGGTCATGCTCAGCAGCAGCGACGGCATCGACGGACTGCAGCTGGGCTCCGCAGGACAGGCGACAGGCGACCCGAACGGACCGCTCCTCAGCCTGACAGCCACCGGCGATATGACCATCAGTGCCGCCGTTCGGAACTCCCTTGGCGGTGACGTTCGGCTGCTGGCAGACGGACAGATTCTGCAGCAGGCCCAGGCCCTCGTAACAGCCATCAATGCCGGCAGCATTCAGGTGCAGGCCCGCGGCAACGGGTCCGGGATTCGCATGAATTCCGGCAGCACCATGCAGGCCGGTGACGGACAGATTCGACTGACTGCGGATTCCGACATACAACTGGCCCTGCTGCAGTCAACGGGCGCGGTGACGGTACAGTCAACCAGCGGCGGAATCGTCGATAACAACGACGACGGCGGCATTGCCCGCAGCAACGTGGTTGCCAAAGATCTGCTGCTGCAGGCCATCTTCGTCGCTGGTCCACCCGCTGATTTCTTCAACGGACTGCCACAGCCGCTCGAACTCAGCCTCACGGGTCGTCTGTCGGTTGAAGCCAGCGACTACGCCGTGCTGCAGGGCACCAGTTTTGAGACGGATTCTTTGCGAGCTGAAACACTGTTTCTGATCTCCGACGACCACCTGACCATCAGCGGCACAGACCCCAATCAACTTGGCAGCCTCGCGCTGATCGCTGATGCGGACAATGATGGGGTCGGTACGATCACGCTGCGCCAGCCGGTGATGGTGGCCGACAAATTGCGTCTGCAGGCGCAATCAATCACCGCAGGATCGCAGGTGATTGACCTTTCGGCTCGGCAGATTCTGGTCCGCTCGGGCTCCGCTCAACTGCTGCAAATCACTCCGACTCCCAGCGGTGGCGACGGCCCTGAGCAGTTCGACGGACGAACCGGCGGCGCACTTTCCGTGCTGGCAAAAGGGTCCCTCAACCTCGTCGATCTCGACGGTGATTCCCGAGCCCTGACTGCCGACGGTGATATCATGGTCAATGCCCGCAATCAGCTGGCGACAGGATCCGATGTGATCGCCACAGGCAGCGCGGAGCTGACTGCGGATGGTCGCCTGCAGGTGGACGCAGCAGTCCGGGGCACAGAACTCCGACTGACCTCCGCCAACGACGACGCCCGGATTTCCGGATCGCTGCTGGGCAGCCAGTCGGTGTCGCTGCGAGCCGGACTCGGAACCGCTGGCGGAATCGCTGTCACCTCCACCGGCCGGATCATTGCCGGCAACTCAACATCCACCGGCACAATTCAGCTCTCGTCCGGCTCTATCACAGGTGACCAGTTGCTGGAGGGACGACTGGAGGCCGGTGAACGCATCACCGTTGATGCTCCGGGAGGCCGGATTTCCGGCACCGGCCAGCTGTTGGCGCCAGACGTGGTGCTGAATGCGGGCACAGGCATCGGTAGTAATCTGCCCCTGCAGCTGACTGCCAGCCGCATTACCGCGGAATCCGCTGACGGTGTCGTGCACCTGACCAATTCACGTGATGGCCAATTCACACGGCTTGCTGCCCGCGAGGGTGCAGTCATCGTGACCGGGCATGGGAATACCCTCATCGACGACGCTCTTACCGTCAATGGCAGCATCAGCCTGACCGCAATCGATGGCGACCTGACAGTCAGAGTTGCCCGCCAGCAGAACTCCGGCAGCATCAGCCTCGCCACACTGAGCTCCGGCACTGTCCGGGTTGGTCAGTTACGCTCCCCGGAGACTCTCAGCATCACCGCCGCCTCGTCCATCGAGGAACTGCAGAGTGACAGCGACAATGATCTGGAAGCTTCCAGCATGGCACTGCAGGCCCGGACCGGAATCGGCACATCCGCCAACAGCATCGAACTGGGCGGCCCCAATCTGCGGCTGGCAGCACTCAGCCAATCGGGAGGCATCTTCCTGACCTCGTCAGAGGAAACCACCATTTCTGATGTTGCTGATCTGTCCGGCCTGCAGATTGCCGACAGCAGTCCTCAGGTTGCCGGCAATATTCAATTCACCAGTCGTGGATCGATGACCATAGCATCATCGGTGGTCAATTCGAGTGGGGGCAACATCACCCTGCAGTCCGGAAATCACCTGCGTGTGCTGCCTTCAGTCGCCATCAGTACCGTCGGCAGCGGGACTTTGACATTGAGAGCCGGTGAGCGACCAGCAGGCGACATATCCATCAACTTCGGCAGCCTGTCTCTGGAAAACGACACCGTAATCTCGACCGAGCACGGAAACATCACACTCACAGCTGCCGCCAGCGTGACGCTCTATCGCGTTCAGAGCATCGACGGAGATCTGCTCATCCGCGCTGCCGTGACCAATTCAGAGGGACGCCTCGAAGGCGACTCATCGCAGGACTCGGCACATATCAGTACCAGAGGGTTCACCTCGCTTTTCGCAGGAACAACTGATGCCAACTACGTCGCCAGCCTGACAGTGGATGTCGGCAGCCTTGAAGGCACATGGTCTGGTGGCAGCCTGCGGCTGAATTCCGTTGGCCCATTGACCATCGACGGCTCCGGACTGCGCACTTCGGGGCCCCGCGGGGATATCGACGTGCTTGTCAACCGGGGTGAACTCACCGTAGCAGGTGAAGTCTCGGCAGCGAGTAGTGGTCAGATCCGCCTGATCTCCGAGGACGGCGTAAAATTGCTGTCCTCGGGCCGCATCAGCGCCACTGGCGACGGTTCTGTGTTTGTCAGTGCAGAAACCGGCAGCGTGCTGATGCACGCCACTGCCGGCATCACCTCAGAAAACGGTGATGTCACCATCACCGCAGCAGACAATCTGCAAATCTCCCGCATCCTCAGTCAGCTCGGCAGCCTCACACTGACGGCCATCGGCGGAGCCATCAGCGACGCAACACCCGACGAAACTTTGAATCTGGCCACCGCCGGTTCGATCTGGCTGCGGGCCGGCTCCGGGATTGGCGGCAGGCTTTCCGGACAGGACCTGAACCTCAGCGCCGGACAACTGGACGCTGTCAGCGGCAGCAACGGCATCCATCTGACATCGCCGGGCAGCCTGATTATTACTCGCCAGGGTTTGATTTCCTCCGGTACCAATGCTGACATCCAGGTCCGCTCCGCAGGCCAGCTCTTCGCGCAACGGACGCTGCGATCGGACACCGGAGATGTCACCGTCAGTGCCAGCGGTATCGTGCTTGAGACTGACTCCGAGATCCTCGCACTGGCCGGTCATGTCCTTGTGACGGCCGAATCTGAAGGCCTCTTCATGGCTGCCGGCTCGGGGGGCATTCAGGGCAGCGGCAATGTGACCGTCAGGGCCGCCTCCGATCTCGTTGCCGGACGGATCGCCGCCGGAAACACTCTCACTGTCACGTCGCTGACCGGCACAATCACCGATAACAACGACACCAGCAATGAACAGTTGCTGAACCTGAGCGGCGACGCTGTCATTCTTGATGCTGCTGCGGGGATCGGTGCTGAGGACGCGCTGGAAATCAGCGCCCGCACCGCCACCGCAGTCAATCGCACCAGCGGTGATGTTCGCCTGGTGCAGGTTGCTTCCGCCGGGAATCTCGGGCTGCAGCTGATCGACAATGGTGACCGACTGGTCAGCCTGACAGTCGCCGGCGGTGCACTCACAGATGCCAACGACTCCAGTACAATCGCACGCCTGAATCTGCAGGCCGGTGAAGCCAGGCTGACAGCTCGACAGGGTATCGGCCCCGGCAATGCCCTGGAAACACGCATCGCCACTCTGACAGGCATGGTCACGGACGGAGGCAATATTGAACTGCACGAACTGGACAGCCTGCAGATCGACAGCCTGCAGCTGACCGGCCCCGGCAGCATTCTGATCCAGGCGGATCAGGATCTGCTGGTTCAGGACCGGGTGCAGGCCCTGCCGCCCGCCGTCGGATCCGCCGGTGGTCGTCCGCAGATTCGACTGGCCGCTGCCGAAAACCTGAGGCTGGCGGCCGGAGCTCAGGTGACATCCGCAGCCAGCCATGACATCATCATCGCCGCCGTACTCGACGTCTCCATGCAGACGGGCTCATCCGTCAAATCGGCGGGTGGCGATCTGCTGATCAGCACGGACGCTCAGCATCGTGGTCATGTGCTTGTGCAGACTCTGGAAACCAGCGGTACTCGCATCAGTATCAGCGCCGGCGGAGACATCCGCATCGGTGATGCGGCTGCTGTAAGGCTGCTGGCGACCAATGGCGACCCGACCCGCTCTGAGCAGATTGTCATCGACGCGGCCGGTGACATTCGTGTGGCGGACGGTGTCCTGATGACCACAGACGGTGATCCGACTGCCCGGGCCTCAGCGAACCAGACCGACGATCGGCTGCTGCTGTTCGCCCGCGGCAGAACGGCCGGCAGTAATCAGCCGCTGGATTCCGCAGTGGGTCGCGTGCAGTTCGATGGACGCGTCACGCTGCGAACTGACGGGGGCGTTGCCACCACATTCCTCGGTCGCCCCGCTGCCAATGCGACTACCACTACGGCGTTTTTCGATGCCAGCAAAGCCGAAACTTCACCGCAGGGTCGGCTGATCTTCCCTGGACTGCTGCGGCCTGACCCAAACGGTGGTGCCCGCGGCGGCAGCCCCGGCGACATCAGCGTGCAGATTGTCTTTGAAGTACAGATCACCAGCGGCTCCAGCCCTGGCGTGCCCGCGGAAGAAAATCTGCGACTGGATATCGACTGGCGCGACCCGTCAGACTCTCAGCCATCCACGCTGTACGTGAACCCGGGGCGCCAGCAGCTCGGTCACAGCTACTCACTCAACGAACTGCTGCGATTTCTGGACACGGGGAAAAGCCAGTTCCTCGTGGACTTCAGCGTCTCACACCATGAATCCATCCGGGTCTTCGGCGGCGAAGTGCAGCAGGGCGCCGCGTTCTCTGCTGTGCCTGTCGGCAGAGTCCGCAATCCGGTCACCGGCAGCGATCTGACAACGGGACTGATTTCATCTTCCGACGGCGCCGCGACCGGTGCGCTGCAGCCTGGGCAGCCGAGTGGTCCGCGCGACGTGTTCAGTGACCAGAATTCCAATGCAGACTTCCACTTCGATGGTGCCGTTGTTCGCATCCAGGTACCGGTCAGCCCATTTGCCGGTGGTCCGTTCAACGGCAACGGAAATGGGCCAGGAAACGGAAATCGGGGCAACGGCGACTCCGACCAGGCACCTTTCCAGCGACCACCGCGACGAGCCTTCATTCCGCTGGTCCAGCAGCAGCCACCCGCCAAAGTTCAGGCCAAACCTCAGGCTGACTTCCAGCCGGCCGCGGCACCGCTGATCCTCAGCAACAATTCCGTGCAGCAGGAAGCCGCACAGGAAGACAGTCTTGCCGTGACCGAGGACATCTATGAAGTACGCCAGTCCGAGCAGGGTCGCTATACTGTGCTCAGGCAGCTGGACAAGTTCGAGCAGGGTGAGGAGCTGCTGAACCCCCAGGCTCTGAAAGCCTGGGTTTTCAGACAGTCACAGCAGATCGAACGACCGCTGCTGGACGGAGAAGATTATGAACTGTGGCTGGTGACGAAGAAACGCACGGCTGCGGGGTCCGTCGTGCGGATTGAGCGCCAGCTGCTGATGTTCGACGTGATCGAAGGTCAGCCGTTCCCGGCTCGTGACGATCAGGCCCCGGACCAGCCCGAAACTCTGCCGCAGCTGCAGGCTGTGCCCCCCGAACCGCTGCCACCGCAGCCACCTCAGCCACCAGGCAAATCCTGACAACTGACGCTCGAAGTTCTGACCACACTGAAGCTTTCATCGCAATTCCCAGGGTAACAAAGTTATGGCCGGACAGGATCAGAATCAGCCGCACAACCAGCGGCCGCCGGAGCCGAACGAGCTGTCCACCGATGTCACGCCGTTTTCCGATGCCGACGCCCTCGCGACGGAACAGGGACCGACACCAGGGGCCAACCCGCCGCCGCTGGAAATTCACCTCGATCCGCTGGCCACCATCCGCGATTCACAGCCACCGTCTGAGGCTGCTGATGCCGACGCCACCATCGCTTCGGGCCCCGCCGATGATCTGGTCGTCACCGCTCCGCCACAGCGTTCGCTGCCCCAGGCCGATGACGAAGCAACGCTCATTATCACCCCCGGGCAAAAGTCCGCGGCAGAACTGGACACCGAGCTGGCCTCTGAATCGGCCGACAGCACGGACGGATCGTCCCGCAGCACATGGAACCTGCGGATCCATTCGCACAACGTCGAAGGCCAGCTGTCAGGCATCGTCAACCGACTCAATGACGCGACACTGGGGACTTCACCTGTTGCCGCAGCCATCGCTCAGGCCAGCAGTGCACCGGAATATCAGATTCTTGGCACCCTCGCCCAGGGTGGCATGGGGATTGTCTATCGGGCACGCCAGACGTCACTCAATCGCGAAATGGCAATCAAGACCCTTAAGCCCAATCAGGATGATCCCGTGGCGGCTCAGGAGATGTTCGTCTCCGAAGCTGTCATCACTGCCAACCTCGTGCACCCCAACATCGTTCCTGTTCATGACCTTGGCAGAAACACCGAAGGCAAGCTGTTCTACTCCATGAAACAGGTGGCCGGGCGGGACTGGCGAAAAGCCATGCCCGAACTCAGCCGCGAAGAGAATCTCGACATCCTGCTGAAAGTCTGTGACGCCGTCGCCTACGCGCATTCTCTGGGAGTGATCAACCGCGACCTTAAGCCGGAGAACGTCTTCGTCGGTTCATACGGCGAAGTGATCGTGCTGGACTGGGGCCTGGCCATAGTCAATGAAAAGTTTCCCCGCCGAGACAGCGTACTGATCAGCAGTCGCGGCTGCGCGGGCACCCTCGCCTACGCCGCTCCCGAATTGTTTGATTTGGACACCCGTCGTATCTGTCCGCAGACCGACATTTACCTGCTGGGTGCCATCCTGTTCGAAATCCTCGAGGGCTTCCCGCCTCACCTGCTGAAATCCCTGAAAAACGTTTCCGGTCCCCGGCAGCGACGTGATGCAATCTTCGACGCCGTCCGTAAAAATCGGATTGAACAGGACGTGCAGAACACCGGCGAACTGATGCAGATCGCCCGCCGCGCCATGGCGACCGCTCCCGCCGATCGATACGCCAGCGTCGGCGAACTGCAAAACGCCATTCGCCAGTACCGCACCACTGGTCGCGCCGAAGAATTGCTCGCAGCCACTCGCAATTCATCCGACAGAACGTCCAGCTACGACCAGTATCAGCAGTCCGTCGCACTGTTCACCGAAGCGCTGCGTCTGTGGCCGAATGATCAGCGAGCGATCACCGGCGACCGTGCCGCTCGCGAAGCCTTTGCAAGACTGGCACTGCGCCGCAACGACTTCGATCTGGGACTGGAAGTCGTCGCTGATCGCACCGAACCGGAACTGACCAGCCTCGCCTCTCAACTTCAGTCAGGACGACGTCGCCGCACCATCGTACGCACCACCTGGCTCATCTCCAGCGGACTGGCTATGCTGCTGCTGGGACTGACTCTGGTGTTCCAGCTGGACCTCAAGTCCGCTCGTGATGAAATTCGTTCGGCTCAGGACGACATCAAACAGGCCATTAACAAACGTCAGGAAGCGGAACAGCTGGCGGACGAGGCTGAGTCCCGCAAGCAGACGGCGGAAAACGCGGCCAAACTGGCCGTCGCCGGACAGCAGGACGCGGAACGGGCCAGACAGCAGGCCGAGCAGGATAAGGTGGCCGCCAGGAAGGCCGAACAGGAGGCCACTGCAGCAAAGACTCAGGCAGAACTGCTGGCCAGCAACGCCAACGCGGCTCGTGATGCCGCCGATAAAGCGGCAAATGCCGCCAAAGAAAGCCAGAAAAAGGCGTTGCAGGAACTGGATGCAGCCAATGTGGAAAAACAGCGGGTGATTGCTGAGAGCGAAGCCGTGACGAAGCAGGCCCGGGCCGATGTCGCCGCCGCCGCAGTCGAAGTGCGAAATCAGCAGTCCATCGCCGATCGCGTCGCCCTCGACAATCTCATCCAGCAGCTGGAAGCTCGGCAGGACCTGCGGGAATGGCAGGCCGTCGTTCCGCTCGCTGAAAACGCCCTGCAGGAACTGGAAGCGCGAGCCGCAGCCGGTCGCCCCAATCCATGGTTCACTGACGCCGTTCGCAACAGTATCCGTGAAAAACTGGAACAGGCCAGACAGCGGGCCACAGAACCGAACAGTTCAGCCCGGCGACAATTCCCCGCACGATCCACTCTGGCAGCTCTCAGTGCCGACGGCAGCACACTGGTACGAATCGTGAGACAGGCTGAGCAACCCGAGGCCGGACGCACGATTGAGTTTTCTGAGACACTGCAGATGCCAAAGACAGATCATGCCCCGCAGCAGCTGGCTTTCAGCGATCCGGGAGCTGTGGACAGCATCATCGTTTCGGCCCGCGGACAGCACGCCGCTGTGCTGATGAAGACCGGGCGAGTCCTGCTGTACAGTCGAAATCCGCAGCGTCAGTTCCAGCCTCGCAGCCAGCCGGAAGAACCTGGCGACGGTACGCCCTTCCGAACCGCCTTTGCCGTGTTCAGCGGCAACGAACAGAGGCTGTACCTGGCTGCAGCCGACCGCATCACCTCACTTCGCATCCTTGATGTCAATGGTGACCGCCAGACGTCACTGCTGCACAGCACGGCACTGTTTGCCGATCCCGCAGTGGATCATCGCTGCACGCATTTCGCAGTGACGCCCGATGAACGATTCCTGCTGCACTACTCAGCGCAGGGCCGCGATCGTTTCATCCGAGCCTTCCCGCTGACTGCCGGGGCTGCCGGCCCGCTTCCTGAAATCGCGGACGACACCGTTCCGCGGATCAATATCGGACAACTCAGGATCCGGCAGCCTGCCGGTGATGGTACCGGTCAGTTCCTGCCGGCCTCCATCCTGATGCTCAGTATCACGCACAATGGCCAGGCACTGATTCTGGGCCTGAACAGTCGCAGTGATCGTCGGGCATTCGCCTGGCTGCCGGCGCAATCAGAACTGCGCAGCGGCGAGTTCCCGTTTGCAGTCGGTACGGATGCCGCACCGCTGCCCGCATTCGCGTCAGCCGATGAACAATTGCCGGCATTTTTGCGAGTCTCCATCGACGGTCAGCGAATCGTGGCCGGTCATCAGCGCCGCCGCGACAACCTCGAAGTCTGGAATGTGCAGGATGGTCGAATTGAACCGGCCCGGGACTTTCACCTGCATCAGCTGCAGAATGGCGGACGAATCTCCGAGATTGTTTCCGGGCAGTCCGAAACGGTCCTCGATGCCGCGTTTACTGATGGCCGTGCAGGTCTGCTGACCAGTGTCGACAGCCGAACAGTGTGTCGCTGGAATCTGCCCGAATACAACGACTATGTGCAGACGCTGCGGCGGCTTGTGGACGACTTTCGACGACTGAAATCGACCGAACCACCCGCCATGCCGCAGGCACGCAGGCCAGCCAGCCTGCACACCCCAACTGCAGTTCGGGCATTTCTGCCCGAACACAACCTTCCAGCCCCTCCACAGCAGCGCCGCTGGACCGGTATTTATTCACTGCAGCTCAGCCCGAACAACGGACGACTGCTGGTCGGAGCCGACGACCTCGCCGCACACATTCTCGATCCCACCGGGCAACCGCTGTTATCCGTCAGCGCCCGTCCTGACCCACTGCGGGAACAAACTGAAACAGGCTCCCTGACCGCAGCCGCCGGCTACCTGACCGAGGGGCACAATTCAAACATCACTGCTCTGCGTTTCCTGCCCAGCGGGTTGCTGCTGACGGCAGAAACCATGGGAGTCATCTGCGTCTGGGATGCTCAGCCGGATGCTGACGGGATGGGGCAGGAAAAATGTCGGCTGATCACCGGATCCGGCGGAGGCGGTTTTGCCGTATCAGCTGACGGCAGCCTGGTCGTCGCGGGTGCCGCCGTGCTGCGCAGGCCGGCCGAACCGGATTCAGGACTGCTTCCCCGCGTGCTGGTCTGGAGGACTGCGGATTTCGAAGCATCCGTTGCGCCTCAGCCACGGCATGTGCTGCAGCCAGCCACTGCCGATGCCGATGGCAGCAATCCATTGCAGGTGTCCACCGTGGCCCTGTCACCCTCCGGCCTCCTCGTTGCGGCCGGCTGTCGTCAGGGGCAGCTGCTGCTTTGGTCTCTGCTGGATGGACGTCTGCTTGACCTGCAGCGATCTCACCGCGAGGACCAGATCACTGCCGCGTTCTTCCAGGACGAATCCACGCTGATTACCGCCGGCTACGATGGGAGCGTGCGATCGTGGAAGCTGAACGGCGAACGACTGGAAGCCGGACCGGTCCTGGTGCGAGGCTCACAGATCCTCGCACTGGAACCAGCAGCAGATCGCAGTCGGTTTGCCGTTATTGACCTGCAGCCCGAGGCTGTCGCGGGAACAGGGAAAAAAAGTGGTCAGCAGGATGCCGTCATTTCAGGCGACGAACAGCCTGCTGCGGCACGACTGCAGGTCTCCATACGCGCTGCTGATGGACGGCTGCTGCAGTTGCTGCAGGATCGGCTTCTGCCGGACACCGACCGTGCGCTGCCATTGCAGACCACTGTTTCATGGAGCGACGACGGACGGCAGGTTTTGATGCTGCAGCGTGGTCGCCTGACACTGTTCGGCGGGCCGGACTGGCAGCCGATCCAGTCCCTGCAGGTATCGACCGACCAGCGACCAGCCACCAAAGCCGCAGTGCGTGGCGGAGCAGGTCAGCCATTGCAGGCTGCCACTGCCAGTGGTCGTGAAACACTTTTGTGGGATCTGACCACAGGTCAAGCGACCGCCAGATTCCGCACGCACTCCAGCAGCAGGCTCACTGCCGACATTTCCAGCGATGCTGCCTGTGTGCTGACCGCCAGTGATGCTTTGCGGGCATTTGATGTACGGGACGGTTCGCCAACCCGAGGGCGAACACTGTACCGACTGCCGGCGACTGAGATGCATTCGGGGGTGCTCGCCGAAGCCCGATTCAGCCCTGCAGCGGGTGACCTGCGGTTTCTCAGTTGTGATCTTTCGGGTGACCTTCGACTCTGGCAGCATCACGATGATTCGCTGCCGACATCGCTGCTGCGACTGCCGGCGATCGCAGAGCCGCAGCCCGCATGGGCCGCTGACTTTGGAATTCTGAGTTTTGCCAGCCGAGTCGCCTGGCGACCGAACGGCGCCGGATTTGCCGCACTGCAGCAGGGGCGACTGCGGTACTGGCAGGTTGCCGCCGACAGCGGGACGGCCGACGGCGCAGGAAAGCCTGAGGAAGTGCTGCTGCAGCTGCCCACAGGACTTGACTGTCGTTTTAATGACCTGACCTGGTCCGACGATGGTCTGGTCCTTGCGGCCGGAGGTCTGGCGTTTCGTGCAGCTGATGCCGTGTTGCTGAGTGCAGCCTGTGTGTGGAGACTTCAGGGCGGTCAGGCTAAACTGGTGGCGGTGCTGCAGGATGATCCTGAGAACGAGCGGATTCCCGCAAACTCGGACAATGGGCAGCCCGGTGGCATCACAGCTCTGGCCCTCGACACAGCGCGTGGCCGCCTAATGACCGGTGGTATCGACGCGCGAATCAATACGTGGCTGCTGCCTCCGCTGGATTCCGGCACCACGATCAGCCAGACCGACGATTCTGCCGAACAGCGGAAAATCTGGTGGGGCGTGCAGCTGGAAAACTCTTTGGGGCAGCCTCACGACGGTCGCATCGTGGCCCTCTGTACCGGCCCGGACGGGCGACTTGCCTCCGCAGATTCCACGGGACGACTGACACTGTGGACCAACCCCTGAACTGACCGTCCCGCAGTGGCGGCCCCGGCTCCTGCAGTTTTCCGTGACCTTGTCTGATCACTTTCGCCCGAGCCTGCCTTCTGTCAGATTACTGCTCTGCCAGTCCACCTGCCCACCGATCTGACAAGGAACGAAGACTCATGGCCTCACATTGCCTGTTGGTCCGCTGTCGGATGGCTCGCAGTACAGTATGCGTGCTGCTGCTGCAGACACTGCTTCCTTCGCTGATATTCGCCACGGCTTACGCGCAGGCACCTGCCGAAAAACCGTTTCTCAGTTTTGTCCGACAGACGGCGGCTGAATTGCGAAAGCAGGACGCGCCGCCGGCCGATCTGGCCGCATGGCAGGCTCAGCGGACACTGCTGCGGCAGCAGCTGGAACTGGCCTGGGGTGGCTTCCCGCAGCAGCACGCGCCCCTGGAAGCCCGCATCCTCGAAACGCTCGATCGCCCCGACTACCGCATCGAAAAAATTGTATTCCAGACACTGCCGGGCGTTTTCATGACCGCCAGCGCGTGGGTTCCAAAAATCTCCGGAAAGCTGCCGGCAGTGCTGTGCGTCCATGGGCACTGGGCCGGAGCCAAACAGGATCCGCACGTCCAGGCACGCTGTGCCGGTCTCGCTCGGCTGGGCTTTTTTGTCCTCGCAGTCGATGCCTTCGGCGCGGGTGAACGCGCCATCGGTGAACAGCTCGGCGAATACCATGGCGAAATGACGGCCGCCACACTGTTCCCCATCGGGCGACCGCTCAGCGGCATTCAGGTTTATGAAAACGGGCGAGCTGTCGATTATCTGTGCTCACGCCCCGAAGTTGATCCGCAGCGAATTGGCATTACCGGAGCCAGCGGCGGCGGCAATCAGTCGATGTATGCCGGAGCCTGGGATGAACGATTCAAAGCCGTTGCACCGGTCTGCTCGGTCGGTACTTACCAGGCTTACCTCGGTGCCGCCTGCTGCATGTGCGAGGTCGTCCCGGGAGCCCTGGCAATGACCGAAGAATCCCGCATCCTCGCACTGACCGCCCCCCGCGCCCTTCTGATCATCAGTGCCACTCAGGATGCCTTTCAGTTCTCCGTCGGTGAAGCTGCGAAATCCATCAGTGCCGCTCGCCCCGTCTTTTCCCTGTACAACCTGCCGGATCTTCCGCGACACACCGTCGTCGAATCGCCCCATGACTACAATCAGCCCATGCGGGAAGCCATGTACGGATTTATGACGCAGCACCTGAAAGGGCAGGGCACCGGGCAGCCGATCCCGGAGCCCCCAATATCTCTCGAAGAACCGGAAGCACTCCGCTGCTACCCCGGCACAACTCGCCCCGACGACTGGCTGACACTGCCACAATTCGCGGCCCGCGAAGCCCGTGGCCTGCTGCAGTCCCGTAAACTGCTGCCACCCTCTGAGCTGCGACAGCGACTGGAACGACTGCTGGGCGGCACCGAACCGGGCGCTGGCACAGGACAACTGACATCACCCGCCCCCGGAACGTTCGAACTGCAACTGAAACCCGAAGCCGGACTGCAATTGCAGCTGGTCGGTCGCAACCCGAAATCCGCCGACGCCGGGCTCAGACTCATCCTCACCGGTCAGGGCAGCGATCACCCGTGGGTCCGGGAACAGCAGCGGCTGGCGGAAGCGGCCGGAACAGGCTGGGCCGTGCTGGAACTGCGAGCGACCGGACGGATGGAGGTCAGTGGCGACCGCATCGGCAAAGCTCCCGACCACAACTCAGCTGAATGGTCTCTCTGGATGGGACGACCTCTGTGCGGTCAGTGGGTTCGCGATATTCGACTGACAACGGCTCTGCTCAAGGAAAAGCTGCCGTGCAGCAGCATCGAACTGGTCGCCAGCGGAACCGGCAGTTTCGCCGCGATCGCAGCCGTCGCCATCGATGAAAACATCGACGGTGCCGACATCACGGGGCTGCTGACCACCTTTGTTTCGGACAAGCCGTATGTCGGCCAGCGACTGGCCGATATGGTTCCCGGAATTCTGCGGGACGCCGGAGACGTGGTGCATGTCGCTGAACTGGTCGCTCCCCGGCCCTTGCGGCTGCACGCTCCCGTCACGCCGCAGGGCGAACCGCTGGACGCGGCTGCCGCAAACGAACTGCTCAGCCGCCTGCAGCCCGCCTGGCAGGAAAACTCTGAACGACTGAAACTGACAGCCGGCAAATGAAACACCCGGCCTGAACACACCTGCGCTGCGGATTATGAACGGTTGGCCGGGATTTTTGGCTGGCTTTTCCTGGGTCACAAACGCTCTGTTCCCACAGCCTGCAGCCTCCCCGCAGCCCCGGAAGCCCTCCCGCGTTCGGTTGTCACCCGCATGCTTCAACGTTATCTTGTTGCCGATCAGGGTGTTCCAGACTAGGATGCATGACAAACAAGTGGATGCGGGTACGCAGGTCATTGGTTCCCGCACAGCGACTCGGCCACACTTCGTGGTTTCCTCAGGGTTTACGCAGCAAAGGTGCAGTCATGATCAGCTCAGACGAAACCGCCGGCAAGCAGGCTGAATCGAAAACGGCCACAGCAACATTCGCCGCTGGCTGTTTTTGGTGCACGGAAGCCGTGTTTCTGCGAGTCAAGGGCGTCACAAAGGTCGTCAGTGGCTATCTCGGCGGCACCAAAAAGAACCCCACCTATAAGGAAGTCTGCACCGGGCTGACCGGACACGCCGAAGCCATCCGCATTGACTACGATCCCTCCAAAATCACCTACGAGCAGTTGCTTGAGATCTTTTTCTACACACACGATCCCACGACACTGAACCGCCAGGGTGCCGACGTTGGCACGCAGTATCGCTCGGCTGTCTTCTACCACGACGACAAGCAAAAGCAGCAGGCCACGGAACTGATCGCACAATTGAACAAGTCGGGCGATTTCGACAGCCCGATTGTCACCACCCTGGAACCGAATTCCACGTTTTACTCAGCCGAAGACTACCATCAGGATTACTTCGCCAACAATCCGTCGAACCCCTACTGCATGGCGGTCGTCGGCCCCAAAGTCTCGAAGTTCCGCAAGAAATTCAAGGATTATCTGAAGAAGGATGGCGAATAGGCTGCCCGCTTTCTGTCACCCGCCTGCACGCCCCCGACATTCCGTAGTCCACAGTGCCGACTCGCGCAGGCAAGCGACCGTCAACTGTTCAGATTGTCGCGTTTCGCTCCGCGAAACGTGCGATCCTGATTCCCAATCCGCAGACCTTCGCGCAGGTCTGTTGCGTCAAGGAAGAAGTGCAGGGCTCTGTCTTCCCCGCCACCACCCAGGTCAGCGTCCCTCGGCGGTCGCCTGAGCCTCCAGCAGACGGATCCAGGGCGCCACGTAATGCCCGTTGTCGTGAAAGGTGCGACCACTGACCAGGTTGCCGTCAATCACGCAGGCCTCATTCACAAAGATGCCGCCACACACTTCCAGATCAAAACGGCACTTGGGAACCGTCGCCATACGGCGACCACGCACACAGTCTGCATATGCCGGTATCTCCACTCCGTGGCACACGCTGGCCACGGGCTTGCCGGCACCAAAAAAGTACTTCGTCACTCGCACAAGGTCAGCGTCATAGCGGATGTACTCCGGAGCTCTGCCGCCGGAAAACAGAATGCCCGAATAGTCCTGCTCACGAATGTCCCGGAAGGCCACGTCCGCCTGAATGCTGTACCCCTCCCACTCCTTCGTGATCGTCCAGCCTGGCTTCACCTCATGCAGTACCATCTGGTAACGCTGCTGCTCAGGCGCTGCCACAACAGGCTGAAAACCCGCCTCCACCAGACGGTAGTACGGATACATCGTATCCAGCGTTTCCGTAGCGTCACCCACCACAATCAGGACCCTGCCCCGAGTACTCATCTGAGTTTCTCCCTCTGCAGCTTCAATACGCTTACAGTCGCTCTTCGCTGGCTTTCAGGCGTTCATTGCGGTCAAACGCCAGCAGCTCCGTGATCAGGTCGTTCAAATCACCCTGAATAATCCTGTCCAGTTTGTACAGTGTCAGATTGCAGCGATGATCAGTCAACCGATTCTGGGGAAAGTTGTAGGTGCGAATGCGTTCTGAACGGTCACCCGATCCAACCAGTGTACGGCGGACCTCCGAACGTTCGGAATGCAGCTTCTGCTGCTGCTGTTCCAGAATGCGACTGCGCAGCACTCGCATCGCCTTCGCCCGATTCTTGTGCTGACTCTTCTCGTCCTGACACTTCACCACAATGCCTGTGGGCAGGTGCGTGATTCGCACAGCGCTTTCTGTTTTATTGACTTTCTGTCCCCCCGGACCGCCCGCCCGCATCGTATCAACTTCCAGGTCCTCCGGGCGAATGTCAATTTCCACTTCATCAGCCTCTGGCAGCACCGCGACCGTGGCCGCGCTGGTATGCACCCGCCCCTGCTGCTCGGTCTCAGGGACACGCTGCACCCGGTGACCACCACTCTCAAACTGCAACGCGTGAAAGGCCCCGTCGCCAGTAATCGAAAACACAACTTCCTTCAGTCCGCCCAGTTCGGTCGGACTGAATTCCAGCAGCTCAGTCTTCCAGCCCCGCTGTCCGCACCAGGCGAGGTACATGTCATACAGGTCCTTCGCAAACAACGCGGCTTCGTCGCCACCGGTGCCTGCCCGGATTTCCATGATGCAGGCACCGCGAGTAATCGAGTCGCCGGCTGTCGCCATGTCCTCCAGTTCCACAGACAGCTCACGATGCTGAGCCTGCAATTGGGACAATTCCCCCCTCGCGTACTCGCGAGCCTCATGGTCGGTTTCCTCATCGACCATCATCTTTGCTGCGTCAATGTCGCCTTCCAGCGAATGAAATCGCCTCACGGCCGCCGCGATTTTCGCCAGCGAGCCCATCTCTTTGCGGATCTCCAGCATCCGCGGCACATTTGACAGCACGTCGGAATCCAGCAGCTGCTTCTCCAGCTCTGCGTAACGTGCAGCCTGTCGTTCTAGTGCCGGAAACATGCTGGAAACTCCAGAGCAAAAAAAAGAAAAGGACGTGCACGGCCAACCGCGCACGCCCCCGTCAGATTTTCAGCATCGCCAGGCTACTTCGCGTCGCGACCAGCCCAGTTGTACTTCTTCGTGAACTTCTCGACACGGCCTGCCGAGTCGACGAATTTCATCTTGCCAGTATACAGCGGGTGAGACGCCGAACTGATTTCCACCTTAAACAGCGGATAGTCCTGACCGTCTTCCCACTTCGTCGTTTCTTTGGTGCGAATGGTGGAATTAATCAGGAACCGAGTCCCGGTCGAGGTGTCCATGAACACGACAGGACGATATTCCGGATGAATGTTCTTCTTCATGACACTATCTTCCCTGGCAGTCAGTTGGACGGATGGCAAGTACACCCGAAACGCCGACTGTAAAACGCCGCAGAACCGCTGCAGCACCGAGCACCCCAAAGCGGAAACCCTGAGAGTGCAGGATCCGCGGAAGTGCAGAAATTGACCGCGTTAACCGCGGCACTCCTTCCCGGCAAACGGCCGGCAAAGCCGAAGCCGAAAGTGTAAACCCGCCGGGGCAGATCGGCAAGCAAAAAGCAGGCCTTGACGCTTTTCGCTGAATCCACAGGCCTTTTTCACAGGAAAAGCCCAGAAAACACCCCAGTTTGACGCGAGTTCCCACGATTCGGAAGCGGAACGGAAGTCCAGTCACCGCGGAGGCTTGCGTCCGGCCGCGACCGCCGAATATGCTTCCATCCTGGCATCCGCCGGGCGTTCCGCAGCCTGCAGACCGGCCCCCCACCCTCCACCCGCGAGC
Source organism: Planctomyces sp. (assembly GCA_005791255.1). Lineage (GTDB taxonomy): Bacteria > Planctomycetota > Planctomycetia > Planctomycetales > Planctomycetaceae > SXXK01. The sequence continues at coordinate 7,161 of SXXK01000076.1, read as the reverse complement.
TCACTCATGAAGACCCACAACGGCACCGTGGTCATCCGCAATGGCCAGCTGATTGACGGTAATGGAGGGCCCCCCGTCCCCAATGCCATCGTTGTCGCGGTTGACGGACGGATCACCTGGGCCGGCCCCGCCGCGGCGGCACCCCCCGTTCCGCCGGACGCCACCGTCATTGATGCCGCCGGAGGCTCCATTCTGCCCGGCCTCGTGGAAGCCCACTTTCACCCCACCTACTTCAACGTCGCCGCACTCGAAGATCTCGACATCAAATACCCGGTCGAATATGTCACCCTGCTGGCCGCGGCCAACGCCCGCCTCGCCCTCGAATGCGGGTACACCTCAGCCCGCAGCGGCGGCAGCCTCTTCAATATCGATGTCTGGCTGAAACAGGCCATCGAAAACGACATCTGCTCAGGCCCCAGACTGGCCGCCAGCGGTCGCGAAATCTGCGGTGTCGGCGGACTGATGGACTGGAACCCCGACTTTCGCCGCATCGGCATGGATGGCCTCGTCCTGCTCATCAATGGTCCCACAGAAGCCCGCGCTGCCGTCCGCAAACTGGTGAAGGACGGAGTCGAATGGGTAAAAACCTATCCCACAGGTGATGCCGCCGCACCTGACACCAACGACCACCACACGCTCTGCATGACCTTTGAAGAAATGCATGCCGTTGTCGCCACCGCTCACAACCACGGACTCAAGGTCACCGGACACTGCCGCGCCACAGAGGGCATTCGCAACGCACTCAAAGCCGGCTACGATGCCGTCGAACACGGCACCTTCATGGACCAGGAATGCCTTGACCTGCTGCTCGCCCGCAACGTCCCCTGTGTCCCGGCACTGTACTTTGAATACGCCAGTATTCAGCGAGGCCCTGAATTCGGAATGTCACAGCGAGTCATCGATGGGCACCAGGAAACACTCGATGGCGGCGCCGAAAGTGCCCGCATGATCCTGAAAGCCGGTGGCTGCCTCGGCATGGGCGGCGACTACGGCTTTGCCTGGAACCCACACGGCGACTACGCTCGCGAACTGACCTTCTTCGTCAAATACGTCGGCTTCAGCCCGCTTGAAGTGCTCACCTGCGCCACGAAAAATGGCGCCAAACTGCTGGGACGCAGCCACGAAATCGGCACCGTGGAACCCGGCAAACTGGCCGATCTGCTGGTTGTCCCCGGAGACCCGCTGCAGGATATCACTGTTCTCGAACGACGTCATGACTTCATCGCCGTCGTCCAGGGAGGGCTGGTGCGAGCCGGAACGGCCAAAAACCAGTGATGAACGGACTGCAGTCCCCCACGCTACGCAGCCTCGCGAAACCTCAGCGATGGACGCTCAATCGTCACAATCGTGTTCGGCGGAACACTGCGATTCAGAGACACACTGGAACCAATCTGCGATCCGGCGCCCACCACCGTCGTTCCACCAAGGATCGTTGCATTGCTGTAAACGGTCACGCGGTCTTCCAGTGTCGGATGACGCCGCGCTCCGCGAATCAACTGCCCCTCTTCGTCACGAGGAAATGACCAGGCACCCAGTGTCACTCCCTGATACAGCGTCACGCCCTCGCCAATCCGACACGTCTCGCCAATCACCACGCCCGTCCCGTGATCGATAAAAAATGCACTGCCAATCTCCGCACCCGGATGAATGTCGATACCGGTTTCCCGATGCGCCCACTCAGTCATCATCCGCGGCAGATACGGCACCCCCAGCAACAGCAGCTCATGCGCCAGACGATACACACTGATCGCCTGGATACCCGGATAACACAGGACGATCTCGTCCCGAGTCCTGGCAGCCGGGTCCTTCTCAAACGCCGCCTCCACATCCGACAGCAGCAGCCCATGCAGATCAGGCAGCCGCTGCAGAAAACCGGCCACCAGTCGCTCTGCGTCCCGCTGCAGCACTGACTGTTCTTCATGCAGCCTCAGAGTCGCCTGACGCACATGTCGCAGTGCCAGTCCCACCTGCAGCTGCAGTCCGACCGCTGCAGCAGACAGTCGCACCGTATAGTCCGCCGCAGTCTGTGCAACAGCAGTTGAATCACTGCGCCGCAGCCCCGGAAAAAGCAGGTCCTGCAAGTCCTGCGTCAGCCCAATCACAGCATCTGTCGAGGGCAGGGCAGTGGCAGCAACCGAGCGACAACCGGCAGCCTGAGCCTGCAAACGGGCCGCGATCCCACTCACACACGCATCCTCCAGTGCAATCCGTTGCATCGTTTGTTCTCAACTGTGGCTGAGTCCCGTACGCCGCGTTCCGCCGACGGCCAATCGCATTCCGCTGCCTTCCCGCATCTCTCAGGAAGATCGGAATATGCCCCGACACAACTGAAGCAATCGCCTGTGAGTGTCAGGTGGATCCTGACGAGCCCGCAAAACACAACCGACACAATCGACAGTGCGTCCCGAGCCTCCCCAAACACCCAGAGCACCGCCCTCCGGCCACTCCACACCACTCCATCGCCCCACAAAACCTCGCAAAACCCGCATTTCGACCGTTTAGCCCAAACCTCAAAATTCCACCGGAATAATTTTGACCCGCGATTCCCCTGACCTATGTTCTTGGAGTCGAGGGAATTCAAACGGCCCGCTGCAGGCGGAAACGAGAAACCTTGGCAAATCTCCAATAAACAGACAGCGCGGTGAGGAAAGCTAGGAGCTTTGAGGGGACCTTGCCGCGCTGTCCTTTATTGCGCGCTGCCCCGGCTGCTGCCGTGAGGGCCTAACACCCCGTCCCGCAGATCACAACGGAACCGCTGGCTGCCCTCGCTGGATTACCACACGCGTTCGCTGTCAGCATCCTGAACGTCGCTTGCGCCGCCACCACAACACCACACCGGCGCCAGCACACAACAAAACAACGCCAGTTGAGGGTTCCGGAGTCACTATGGTTATGGTGCCGGTCAAATCCTGACCACTGCTTGACAGAGATCGAGAGGATGATGAATCAAGAAACACGCTGACAATGTCGTCAAATACGATGCTGAAGGTTTCGCCAACAGCAGCAGATGTTCCTCCCACGTGCGTGACAGCCAGTCGCGCCAGCAGCCGCTTCGTTCCACCCAACGTGACATCACTCGACGACGCAGTCAAATCAGTGACATTAGCCTCATATGGCAGTGGCCCTGACACTGAGTACCCAGCACTGTCCCCCAAAAAGACATAACTGAATGGAGAAGTTATGGTCGACGCGTCAAAAGGGACTGCATCAAACTGCAGGTCGCCGTTCGCAGAGCCACCCGGCGTAATGTTGATCCTGGCATTAAACCCAGACAGAAGATCCGATGAATCACTGCTGATCAACACATCCACGTAACCGGATCCGCCGTATGGAATCTGAGCATCCTGTACCTCAATGACTAAATCACCGCGGCAGCCCGCGGAGCACGCCAAAACAAACAGCATTCCAGCACATGCAGATACCCAGCCCCGGCGCTCAAACATTTCCCGCCCCCAAACGCCCAACATACTTCGAACTCTTCGTTTACGTCCCCGAAAACTCAACTATCCCACCCCGGAAGCGAAATCGTCAAAATCAAATCAGCAAAATTACCCGAGCACGATTTTTCCTGCATCGCACAACCGGAAGAATTCCAACATTCCCTAATACTGCCATTCGCAGCCACTCGCGTGCTGCAGCCGGTTCAAAACTCAAAAATTCGCAGCACAGCGTTCTACGACCGAAAGGAAGCGAGCCTCTGCCTGCAGCGGCACCAGATCAGGTTCGGACTTTACGCGAAATGGATCCCCAAACCCTTCACTCGCCGCACGCTCCAGTGCGGTCAGTGCATCCGCCACCACGGCTGGTCGAGCCTCAGCGGCGACATGCCGCGACAGCTGCGCCAAAGCCCGCGCTCGCTCCAAATGCAGCTCGCCGTTCTTCGCCGAAACCGCCCCCAGTTCGTCCACCAGCTTCTTCGTTGGCTCCACAAGCCCGCAGCGAGCATCAATCAGCATCAGATTGATCAGATTCTTCTCGTCATTCGATGCGTCCGCCAGCTCCTGACGCAGCGCACGGCAACGCTCCTGCAGACTCGCTGCCTCCGCCGACTCGCCCTGCATATCCCGCAGTGTCGCCATCCGATACAACGCCGTCGAAAGCTGACGCTTGTAATCTGCCTTCTGAGGATCCGACGCGTAAACCTCCTCCAGCAGATTCAAAGACTCACGCACGACCGGCATCGCTTTGTCCAGCTGCCCAATCCACAACAGAGACTGGCCATAATTGCCCAGATGCCCCGCCAGCTCCAGCTTCAGCGGCAGCATCGTCCTGCGACGCTCGTAAATCTCCCGACGACCGGCAATCGCCCGATCGTACAGCGCAAGTGACTCATCGGTACGTCCCAGACGCATGCAGATGTAGGCCAGCCCGAGCGCCATCTTGTCGTGATTGATCTGCCGCGAAGCCGTCCGACTGTCCCTCTCATCCTCACTCAGACCAGCGAAATCCGGAGCTGTCCGGATCGCCTGCAACACCTCGGCCATCAGCTGCAGTGACTCTGAAAAGCTCTTCTCTGCCTCCGCCAGACGTCCCTGATGCAACGACTCGACACCCTTATTCTGCAGGATTGCAGCCAGCAGCTCCCTGAGATCTTCCTTCGAGGGACTGCCCGGCTGCGGCTGAGGATCTGACAGACACTCACGTGCCAGCTTCTCAGACTCCTCCAGCAAATCCATCGCTGACGCTGGATCCCCACTGAGACGCTTTTTCACCGGCATCCAGACCAGGCCAATTTTGGCGCGGTTGCTGCGAGCAGAGTCTGTACGGCCTTTCAATGCAATTCGCTCGGCACTCATGTCATACAACCGCGAAAACTCGCGGTCCGCCTCCGCCAGACGATCCAGCTCAATAAATGCCGTCCCAATCTGCTGCCGCAATGCCATCAGAGTCGGTATGGCTTCGCCACGCAGCCCGCCCGTCAGCTCAATGTCCAGTTCATCCCACTTCTTCGAGACCGCCTCCAAAACCGCAATCCGCACCTCGCTCATGCCGGCCTGCTGCTTCAGCTTCGCATCTGTTTCGGTGAGCACGAACTGAATGTTCTGCAGTGCCAGATTGGCCTGCCTGCGAGCCAGCGCCTCGTTTTCCTCAGCCTTCGCCTTCTGCTGATTGGCCACCACCTTCTGACGTTCAGCCTCGTCCCGCTGCTCAGTCGCAATGCCCCGCTGCTTGTCCGCCTCATCTCGCTGCTGCTCAACGTTCTTCTTTTCATCCGCAATCTGCGCTGCCTGCGCCGATGTCACCACCCACGCCCAGGAAGAAATCACCGCCGTCAGGGCGATGAACAGACCGGCCAGACCAGATGGAACTGCAATCCTGGGATTGCGCTGACACCAGCGCCACGTTCGCTGCAGGCGACTGATCGGACGAGCCAGAATCGGTTCACCGTTCAGGTAACGCCGCAGGTCGTCCGCCATCGCGGCACAGTTCTCATACCGGGCTGCCGGATCCTTCTGCAATGCCTTCAAACAAATCGTCTCGAGATCCTCTGGACTCGCCGGCTGCAGCTGTCGGGGAGACACAGGGTCGTTGTTGATCACCTGCATCACGGTCTCAAGTGGCCGGTCCGTGATGAAAGGCGGACGAGCAGTCAGCATCTGATACAGTACCGCTCCCATCGAATACTGATCCGATTTTGCCGTCACTGCGGAAATCTCTCCACGAGCCTGCTCAGGTGGCATGTAGCTGGGACTGCCCATGATGGTGCCGTCACGAGTCGCCCCGGACGCCTCACCATCCACCTCCTTCGCCAAACCAAAGTCCGTCACCTTGGGATTGCCAGCCGAGTCCATCAGAATGTTGGCCGGCTTCAGGTCCCGGTGCAGGATCCCATTGTCGTGCGCGTACTGCATGGCCCGACATACCGATTCCACCAGAGCAGCCGCAGACCGCGCATCGCGAGGCTTTCCGTCAAGCATCTTCTGCAGGTCACTGCCGTCCACAAACTCCAGCGAAAACCAGGGCAGGCCATCCTGCTGGCCCATGTCAAAAATCTGCACGATCCCCGGATGCTGCAGATGAGCAACCGCGCGAGCTTCAGCCAGAAATCGCTGCAGAGCGGGACCGCTGCTGTGCGCCCCGGCCAGAATCATCTTCAGGGCGACAGTTCGCTTCAAAATGCGATGACGTGCCTTGTAGACAACCCCCATTCCACCACGACCCAGCTCGGTGAGAATCTCATAGTCGCCGATCACCTTCCCCGCAGCACCGGTGACCTTCGTCCCCCCCTGACTGCCGCCGTCGTTCAATGTCTCAACATAGTCTTCAAGTTCCGGTGGTCCGTTCACCAAAGTCTCGCCGGGATTCCCGGCAACACCGGTTGACTGCGGTACAAGTGTGGCTCCCGGATCAGCCGCAATCGGTTCGCCAGCCAGCTGCGGGTCCACCCAGGTCTTCTGCAGAGTCTGCTGCGAGACGGGCGCTTCGAAATGCCCGAGGGCCGGCGCAACAGTTGACGCAACAGCCAGCTGCCCCCCTTCCAGAGTGTCCTCAGATGAAGCCACCAAAGTCGCTGCAGGATCCGCTGATGGCCGAGTAACAGGCGGCGAAACAATCGTCTCTACCGCTCCACGATTCTCTGCGACGCCACCGGAACGGCCATTTGAACCCCGAAAATCTGCAGCCGCCATGTCCACACCTCTTTCCGAATACGGAAACAGTGAACAAAAAGTGCCAAATGTCCACCCGACCAAACTCTCGGATTCTACTTGCTGATCTTTCCCAACCTCAAGCTGGAAATCCCAAAGATTTCGCAATCTTTGGGCGATTCGGGGGAATTTGGGGGAGATTACCCGCGGGCGCCCGGCGCTCAGCCGTCCACAAGCAACAGCATCCAGTCCCGCAGCTTCTGCCCAGCACGACGTGTCGCTGCCAGACGGTCCGAAATATTCACCACACCATTTCCATCGAGATCACCATTCAACTGGCTACCAGCCTGCCCCATCTGGCTCAGTACCAGATTCAGGTCATCAGTCGCCACATTTCCGTTGCCATTCGCATCTCCATACAACCGGAAGAATTCATACGAAGCATCCTGTGCGTCACCAAATGTCGAGTTACCGTTCAAATCCACACTGACACGGTAAAAGCCGTCTCCCGCCTGAACACTTCCACCAAGACCGCTCGCTCCAAAATCCAGCCTCATCCGGCGATCAGCAGCTG
>SXXK01000075.1 GCA_005791255.1 Planctomyces sp. | reverse complement strand
CCGCGAATTCCGGAATGCACCGTGGCTGTTCTGGGGCCGTATCAGACGCCCCGAACAACGCTCGCTGGTCGATCTGCAGGCCTGCATCGATGAATTCCAAAACCAGCCCGTGGAGAGCTGCTTTTCGCGTGAGCTGCAGCTGGCTGCACTGCCGACCCCGCTGAGACGTCTGATCTGGTGGTGGAACATGCACCTCGCCGGAGCTGCTCGCGCACGGCGACTGGGAACATTCTTTCTGTCGACGCTGGCCGGGCGAGGTGCTGAGATTCAGCTGCCTCCCTCCATTCAGACCGGCTGCCTGACCTACGGACCACTTGATGCTCAGGGAATCTCCCGGGTGACCCTCGCCTACGATCATCGCATCATGGATGGCGTGCTCGCCGCACGCATTCTGGAACGGCTGGAACAGATACTGCTGCAGGATGTTGCTGCCGAACTGCAGTCCCGGAGAACCTCCTGAGACCCCTGGCGAACGGGCTGCAACCACCGCGATGATCTGCTAATCTGCCGGCAGAGTTTCAGTTTTGTCCCGCCGCCCGCCAGCGGCTTCACTGTCCCGGCTCATCCGCTCATGCATCCCGTTTCCGTCCCGCAACTGCTGACAGAGCTGAATTCCGGTGCCCTGACATCCCGTCAGCTTGTGCAGTCCTGCCTCTATCGCATCGCTCGCTTCAATCCGCAGATCAACGCCTTTGTGCACGTGGCGGCTCAGACAGCGCTTGAACAGGCGGACCGGATCGACGCAAAACGAGCCTCCGGCCAGCCGCTGGGAATACTGGCCGGGCTGCCGGTCGCAGTGAAAGACAACATCTGTGTGCGCAACATGCCCACAACCTGCGGCAGCCGCATGCTGCAGAATTTTACTCCTCCGCACTCCGCCCATGTCATAGAACGCATTGCTGCCGAAGACGGAATTCTGCTTGGCAAACTGAACCTCGATGAATTCGCCATGGGATCGTCGTCGGAAACGTCAATCTTCGGACCGGTACGAAATCCGTGGAATTCGCAGTTGTCGGCCGGTGGCTCCAGCGGTGGCTCGGCAGCCGCTGTCGCAGCCGGGTTCGTGCCGCTCGCACTGGGGTCGGACACCGGAGGTTCCATCCGACAACCGGCTTCATTCTGCGGCGTGACCGGACTGAAACCCACCTACGGTCGAGTGTCAAGGTACGGTCTGGTGGCTTACGCCAGTTCGCTGGATCAGATCGGTGCCCTCGCAACGGACGCGGCCGGCTGCGCTCTGCTGCTGCACGCCGTCAGTGGTCACGACGGCCGCGATTCCACGTCACTGAATCAGACATCGCCGGACTGGTCCGTCACCGGCGGCTCACTGCAGGGACTGAGAGTGGGAGTCGTGAGTGAACATTTCGGCCCGGGACTGGACGGTGAAGTTGCAGCCGCAGTCCGGACTGCTGTCAGTCAGCTGCAGGCGGCAGGAGCAGACATTCGTGAAGTCTCGCTGCCAAATTCACGCTACGCCATTGCCACCTATTATCTGATCGCCTGCTGCGAAGCCTCCAGCAACCTCGCTCGCTATGACGGAATCCATTACGGACACCGAGCCGCTGAATTCCAGGACCTGACGGACCTGTACTGTCAGAGCCGGGCGGAGGGCTTTGGCGCAGAAGTCAAACGCCGCATCATGCTGGGCACCTATGCTTTGTCAGCCGGCTACTACGACGCTTACTACCTGAAAGCGCTGAAGATGCGGCGGCGCATCCAGGAAGATTTTGAAGCCGCATTTCAGCAGGTGGATGTGCTGGCCGGCCCCACTGCCCCCGCGGCCGCTTTCACACTGGGATCGAAACTCAGCGATCCCCTCGAAATGTACCTCAGCGACATCTGCACCATCAGCACCAATCTGGCCGGCCTGCCGGGAATTTCCGTGCCCTGCGGCATGACTGCGGACGGACGCCCGATCGGACTGCAGCTGCAGTCCGCAGCACTGCAGGAATCCGTCCTGCTGCGGATCGCCGGCAGCTTTCAGCAAATCACCGACTGGCACCTGCGTCAGCCCGCACTGGGGTAACACAGCAGTTCTTCCGGGACTGCACGTTCTGAGCTGCCGGAGTGTCGCTGAAATCAGGGCGATTGTGCAATGAGCGACGTGGGACACTGTTGTCACTTTGCGGCTTCCGCAGAATAAGTGCAACGACCAAAGCCGGCGGCGAATGATATTCGGTTCGCCACCGCCAGGCCGTCCTTTTCACGGACTGTGGCCTGGAGGCTGGTGTCTGCCGGTTCCGCGATGACCCTGATGAGATGATCCATGAGCAAGCTGGAGCAGTCTCGGAGTGAGCGGATTGATTGGTTGCCGGCATCGGGCCCCGACACAATTGACAGCCCGTCTTTTCCGCCACCCTTTTTCCGTCATCTCCAGCCCGCTGCGACGGTTGCTGAAACCAGCACGCCGATACGGTTGTCGTGACGTTGTATCGGTCATCAATGCCGCCAATCGCTGTCGCACGCCTGATGCGGCTTTTGCAGCTTCAGCGGCCAGCGTGAGCCGGCACCCGCCTGTCCCGAGCACAGCGGCGCCTTGCCAATGCAAAAAAAAGAAACGCCCGATAAGCGTCGCCGGGTACCACTCATGGAACGCCGGCTAACGCCGCAAGGCTCCCGGACGCCTTCAGTACGACAGTGGTCGGGCCCAAAGCCCATATGGCGATGCTGTACGGTTATTCCGGCAAACTCAGAGTCCGCCTCCGGACATCCGCTGAACATCAGCGATCACCCAGTCTTGATTCAGCCCCACAAGCTGGTGATAATGCCGCGGCAGTGGTTTCAACAGTCAGACTCACACGACACCGCATGTTCGCATTGAACAAGCCGCATCATGACCATGGCACAGTCCGGACGGCTGGCGTTTCGAATTCTGCTGCTGCTGGTTCCGGTGGGAATTCTGCAGCACAGCTGGTACTGGCACAGGCTGCCGGAATCCGTTGCCACACATTTCGGACCCGCAGGACAGGCCGATGACTGGATGCCCCGCGCTCAGGCGGTGTTGCTGCAGGCAGGCTTCCAGGTTGTCTTTCCATTCATCGTGCTGCTGCTGGGAAGATTGACGTCCGTGCTGCCTGTGACAATGGTCAACATTCCGTATCGGGAGTACTGGCTGCATCCCGATCGCCGCCATGACAGTCTGGCCTGGATGTCGGGTATGCTGTCATGGATGAGTGTCGGCATGGCAACAATGATGCTGGTGCTGTCTCATCTGACATTCACGGCCAATGTCAGCCGACAGCCTCTGCAGATGGTTCCGTTTTTTTGCCTGCTGGTGGTTTTCATGAGCTTTGTGTTCAGCATGGTACTGCTCAGCTTTCGGCGTTTTCATCGTCCACCAGCAGCGTGACCGCTGCGTACGCCACGGTCATTGCTGCTGCAGCCAGCGAATCCCGGCGGGGATGCCTTCATCAATCATGGGCTGGTAGTGGTCACCGGAGGCTGCCGTCACGAAGTGCGTCTCAACTCCCGCGGACTTCAATGTCGCCACATAGTTCTGCGCCTCGCTGTAAGCCACATTACTGTCATCCACGGCATGGAAAACCATGACCGGACACTTGATTTCACTCGCATGCTTCATGGGCGACGTCGCGGCCAGAAACTGCATCAGAAGAGCGTAGGCCGGACCGTTGTTTACCAGACCGTCCCGCAGCCTCGCTTCGGGATCAGCACAGGCTGCATAGGCGATGCAACCAGCCAGGCGAGGCTCCACCGCGGCCATACAGAGGGCCACCGTGCCGGCTGAGCTGTGTCCGGCCACAAAAATTTTGCGAGGATTCACATGGGGCAGATTCTGCAGTACATATTCCAGGGCGTTACGCCCGTTGACAGTGCCACCCTCGGCCTTCATGAAAGCCTGGATCCCGGCCTCCAGCTGCGCCGGATTGTCCATGTCATCCACTGAACCGTCCAGTGAGTAACGCACGACCACACACCCCGCCTCAACATACGGCAGGGCTTCTTTGTGGTAATCATCCGTCACACCATTTCCGGTCAGCAGGATCGTCCCGGCAGGTGCCACCAAAACGCATGGTAATGTCGCGGGCCCGGGCAATTCCGCGGGCAGATACACAAACATCTGCATATCGCCACCCGGAATTGAGCCACCCGACTGTGCCTGCACAGAGTACATTAACTGCCCGCCGGGAAAACGCATGACCGGACGGCCCAGTTCTGAAAATCGAGGTACCGGGATCTTCCCCGGTTGTAATCCGGTCGGAACTGCGGGGACTGAACCGGCAGTCTCGCTGTTGAACCCGTACTTTGACTCCACCGGCGGGGGGCGGTAGCTGTCGGTTCCTGAAGTCTCTGAAACGCCCCCGGAGCGATTCCTTACAACACCCGCGACATAAAAGTACCCCAATAAAAACACCAAACTGGTGCCCAGTGCCACAAAAATGCGACCGAGGGACGACGCGAACCCAGCAGTTCCGGATGCTGCCCGCCGGCTGCGACCCTGAGTTGCCGGTGCTGCGACTCCTTCGTCAGCCTCGGTACCCTGCAACCAGCCGTCGGGAACCTGAAGAATCTTCCGACACTGAGGACAACGGATTGCCAAACCCGCCAGATCATCCCGAAGATGCAGCGACCTGCCGCATCGGCAGTTCAGTCTGATGCCCACTGGAAATGCTCCTGCATACTGCAGTGCTGCCGCTGGTCACTGTGCCTGAGCGACGGATTCCGGCAGCAGGCCCTGTGACTTCGCAATCACCTGCAGCAGACTGCGATTGTCAAGAAATGGTTCCCGGCCGCGGAATGCCCAGATGACCTGACCGTTCCGGTCCACGATGAAGGTGCCGTGATCCATCAGCTCTTCTGACTGCTCAGTCGCCGGATGAAACACGTCCCATTCCGCAGCCGCCAGTCGATTCTCATCAGAAAGCACAGAAAATGCAAACCTGCCATACTGCTGAAAACGCTGGGCCGTGTGCTGCGGCGAATCGGCACTGATAGCCACTATGTCCGCATCCAGTTCACGGAAGTAATGCAGGTCACGTTCCAGAGACACCAGCTGGGCAACGCAGTGGCTGCAGCCATACCCCAGATAGAAGACAACCACCATGGGCCTGCGCAGTCCCAGTTGCTGCAGACTGGCGAGCTGGTTTTTATCATCGGGCAGCACGACCTGCGGGGCCGCCCGGTGCAGCAGCGGATGCGGCTGTGATGTCACCGGTGCCGTGTCCGTCTGCAGAATTTGAGCCAGCGACTCCGTCAATCGCTCCTTCTGCACCACGCGAATATACGTCTCTGCATCCTTCCGCAGATTGCCGGTCGATATCAAACCGTACTGCAGACAGATCTGACGACAATTTTCGAGGAAGCCGGCTTCCGTGACTGTCGCACCGGCCGGGTTGGCAGCGTGGTACAGCAGCACCATCGCGTAGAAGGACGCCACGGCAAACAGCATTCCCAGGAAGAACTTTGTCCCGGCAGCACGCTCTGCTGTCTGACGGTACCCGGGCCCCGGAAACGCAGCGGACTGCGGTTCCGCAGGTCTTGTTTGCCGGGGGAAATTTGGCTGTTCAACAGGCCCTGGGGTACTCATGATGATCGCCTCCGCCCAACATTCTGCGCACAAGGCTTCAGAAAATGACAGGTTTCACGGACGCGTGCTGCGGGGATTCTCAAAGCTGCCCCCTGGGAGTCTCAGGGGCTGGAATCATCGTTCCCCGACGGAAACTCGCCGATTTAATCACTACCGCCCGAAAATTCAGCGAACTCCCGGGGCCACAGCCCTGTCCGAAAAGCCACAAATCCGCCGGGAATGTCGGCTTGTCCTGCAGCCTGACGTCTCAGGTGTCGAAATATCGGCTGAGTTTCTTGCATTCGTCGGCTGCAGGCTGTAGTCTGTCCGCAGACGGATCTCAGGATCTTTCTGGATTGGGGTCGTAGCTCAGTCGGTTAGAGCGCCAGCCTG
>SXXK01000074.1 GCA_005791255.1 Planctomyces sp. | reverse complement strand
GATCATCTCGGCACTTTCAATACCCACCACAATGAACGGCTTCTCGGTTCGCAGGAACGGCTTGTACAGTTCCTGCATCAGTTCCGCTGCGGTGGGATCGTCAACACCCACGACCACGCGATCGGGTTTGGTGAAGTCGTCAATGGCAGCGCCCTCCTTCAGGAATTCCGGGTTGGAAGCGATGCGGAAGCGAGTGGTGGTTTTGGCGGAAATCCAGCCGGCGACTTTGCGATTGGTACCCACCGGAACCGTGCTCTTGCAGACGACCACGGCATTGTCACGCAGATACGGAGCCATTTGCTCGGCGGCTGACTGCACGTATTTCAAATCGGCCGCCCCGGAGTGATCCTGCGGCGTGCCCACACAGATGAAGATGCACTGTGCAGAACTGATGGCTTCGGCGTAATCCGTGGTGAATTTCAGACGTCCGGCAGCGGCATTTCGCCGCACCAGCTCTTCCAGCCCCGGTTCGTAAATCGGGACCCCGCCACCTTTCAGCAGGTTCACCTTGCGAACATCCACGTCCAGGCAGATGACATCGTTGCCACTTTCCGCGAAGCAGGTGCCCGTAACAAGCCCTACATACCCGGTGCCAATCATTGTGATCTTCAAGAGTCAGCTCCTGATTTCTCTGCCTCACGCCCATTCAGATGGCAACCTACACGCCCCCGGAACCGACGGCAAATTCTTCCCGGACCAGTCCTGGTGAAACATTCACCGCCCGGATCCGACCTTCCGGATCCTGCGGGTTCTGCCAATAAAATGGAATCGATGCGGGGTCAGCACGGCAAGTCTGTGCGCGGCTCGTGAAGTTTTTATTCAGGCCGTTTCAATCCATCGCCGCAGTTCTGCGGCGAGATCCGGAGCGGTTTCGCGATCGGACATCCCAAAATAATGCCGTTCAATCCGCTGCATGACGTCCGCCAGTTCTCGCCGCCGTTCAGCTGACAGCCCACCTTCAGAGTCAATCCGCTGCAGCACGGCCAGCACACTGAACGGTGTCAGCTCAGTCGGCATCGTCCAGCGTTCCGGCTTCACGGTGGTTGCTGCAGCTCTGCGGCGCAGCAGTTGCCAGCCGCCAAGTGAACCGGCACAGAGCACCAGACCGAGACCTGCCCAGACAGACCACGGCGTGGCCGGCTGGTCCCAGCGGGCCTGCAGAGTCACAGTCTGCTCAGTCGCCTTCAGGTCAGCATCCTCGTACCTTTGGTACACCGTTTGCGCCGGTTCAACTTTCAGCGACGCAAAGCGGAAACTGCGAGCATCCTCGGCGGCCTCACGCCGATCACGCAGCGAGACCGTCCACAGGCGTTCTGACAGCACTGCGGGTCTTGCTGAATTTTCGTCAAACTTCGATACGGACAGTGGCTGAGTTTCCACGCCGGTCACCTCAAAGTCATCAAACTGCAGTTCGACAATCTGCTCAAGTTCGGGCACCAGGCCACGACCGACCGCGCGGATTTCCAGTCCCAGCCTGCCCGCAGCAAATTCCCGCTCGTCCAGAATCTGTGTGACAGTCAGTTCTTCAATGGGGCGAAGATCACCGGTCTGCGGAGTGCAGTCAATGGCGACGGCTGCCGATTCGACCGGCAGTACCACGTAACCGGTGGTGTCAAGAAAATCGAGGTCCAGTCGCAGCGGCGGCAGACTGTCAATTTCGGGACCGCGAGCCTTCAGCAGCAGCCACGCGTACGGTGTTCGACGCCAGCCGTCTGCAGCGTCCGGCGCTGACTGCACAGATTCCGGTTGAAACGTTACGGACAGCACTTCGAAGTGTTCGTCCAGTGCTGCTCGTGCCGCCGTCTCAAACTTGTCCCGGTAATCCTCGTTGGGACGACCGTTATTGTAAAAGTATCCACCTCCGGAATTCTGATTCTGCAGGTATCGCGCAAATCCACCGCCCTCGCGTTCGATGGCCTTCGAGTGTCGAATGCTGACCAGCACTCCGAACGGCTGGCCATGTCCAACCCTGACAGATCCGTCCACTTCCGCCAGCAGCTGAATTTCCTGGACGAGGTCACTGTAGTAGTCCAGGACCTGTCTGGCTTCGCGAGCCTGCTGACGCTCACCCGCAATCCGCAGACCCTCACGCACGTACCGGAACTTCACGGCCGGATTGACGCTGCTCATCCGGGAAAACAGGTCATTGGCGAAGAGATCCAGATGCCGATCGCGGAACTCAGCCGGGATCACTGCAAACGCCTGCTGAATCAGCGGCATCTGCTCCAGCACCGGATTGCGTTCCGGTGTAATGCGGGCCAGCGAGGCATCACCGAGTGCCGCGTAAAACCACGAATTGAAGCATTCCACCGTGATATCCGTCGGCGGCAGTGACGGCAGGGCCTGCAGATAGGCGTCGACGGCGGAATGCAGAATCGCGATGGCCTGTCGGCGGGCATCGGCAAAGCCGGCATCCCGAGCCAGATCGTTGCGATAGTTGGCCAGATCATGCAGCAGACTTCCCTGCACCATCAGCAGTCGCCAGTTGCCCGGTTCCTGCTGCAATCCGGTGCTGCACATCTGCAGGGCGGAGTCGTAGCCGCGAAGCACTTCAGCCTCCAGCTCCTGCTTCTTTCGATTGGTCTTCATGGCCTGCTGGACCTGCGGTTCCCGCCAGACAGTGCCGAGGTTCTCACGCATGCGTCCCAGCAGTACTGCCAGAGTTTTAGCCTGGATGGCGTCCGAGTTGCCGAAGACGGCCTGCAGGTCCTTTTGCAGGTACACTTCGGCCGCACTGTGCACTCCGGCAAAGGCGCTGGCCAGCCACGATTCGTCAACACCTTTCAACTGGAGTTTGCGGATCCGTTCGGCGAACCCGGCCAGCTCGCGAAGATTGCGTTCCTGATGACTGCGAGTCAGAGGAATGGAATTCAGTCGTTCATTGTAGCCGAACGAGAACATGTAGACGCCGGTGCGGCGACGAGCACTGTTGGGGTCGTGATTTTCCGTCCATGTCGACAGAAATGTCTGCACCAGCTCGACGGCTTCCTGCGGGTGCGAGGCAGCCAGTTTTTCGATCCACGGAAATGCAGCTGATTCCTCCTTCACCTTCAGGTGCAGTCGAGCGGAGGACTCGGCGAAAGTGGGGAAGAACGAAGGTTCGAGGGACTGCAGCCACGCGTCTCCGGGGGCTGCATCCAGCAGTTTGCCTGCGGGGATAGCCAACGGCATCCCGTTCTGCGACTGCATCTGCATCTGCTGCATGGCGGAACTGTTGTCGCCCATCCAGAAGTAATTGCCGTAGGCGTCGCGCTGCATTTGCGGACCGCGAGCGGTGCTGGTGTCGTACTGCACGGAGTAGCGGGCTTCCCGCAGCCAGTTGATCAGCAGCAGATGCAGGGCCGGCTTCCATTCGTCCAGTGACGCAGCCGCATGCTGCAGGATGGCATCGACGGCGGTCTGCTGCAGTTTCAGGACCGCCATGCGCTGGTCTGGCGACGAGGGGTTCTGGGCCATGCCGATGGCTGCTGCCCGCCCGATCCCATGCAGAATTTT
Organism: Planctomyces sp.; assembly: GCA_005791255.1. Taxonomy (GTDB): domain Bacteria; phylum Planctomycetota; class Planctomycetia; order Planctomycetales; family Planctomycetaceae; genus SXXK01. Next base: position 3,624 of record SXXK01000074.1, on the reverse strand, counting down.
GCGGCCGCGTTCGGCTTCGCGAGTGAAACTGTCGGACAGCCACTTTGCCCCCAGCTCCTTCCGCAACTGCGGGACCAGTTCCACCGCCAGCTGCAACACCTCGGTCTGCAGGCTCTGCCATTGCGCGAGTGTCAGTGGCTGGGCTGTGCCGGCGGTCAGTGCTGCGGATGGTTGTGCCGCTGCCGGGTCAGCCGGCGGCGTGGCGATCTCAGTGGCAGCAGGTGCTGCTGCGGCTGCTGCTGCGGCAGGTGCCTCCGGGGCCGGGCTTTCCAGAACGCTCTGCACGGCCTGCCATGCGAGTTCCAGTTTGGCCTGATCTGCCTGCTGTCGGTGCAGCCCGTAGCAGGTGCGGGCGAGTATGGCCTGAGTTTTCAGGTCGTTGGCAGCCTGCAATTCCTGGAGTGTGGGCAGGAACTGCAAAGCCTCAGCCAGCCGATTGGCGGCCAGCAGCAGCTGTCCGGCGGCCACTTTGGTGAGCTTTCGATCGGGACGTTCCTCAGCCAGATGCAGTTGCAGCCGCTGGGCCAGCACTGCCGGTGATTCCCCCTCGTTCTCACAGGTGGCAGCGAGTTGTCCCAGTCCCTGCAGACGTTCGGCCGGGATTGCGGCGCCCGGATACAATTCGGCAATCGCGATCACGTCGGCTGCTCGCAGCAGGTTGCGTTCGCCGATACGCTGACCATTGCGGCCTCGCGGTGCATTCGAAGGCCCGCTGGTCAGGGATACAATCAGCCGGTCGTGAATCAGCAGTCGCTCAGATTCACTGAACCCTGTCAGCAGTTGGCCGACTTCCGACCATGACCCGCGAGTCACCGCCAGCTGCAACGTCTGCAGCTGCTGCTGCAGTTCCGCGACTGCCGCTGGTGCCGCGGGGTCTGCCGGCTGCGAACTGGCTGCAGACAATGGAGCGGCCTCGAGCTCCGGGGCGACGGCGGATGCAGGTGAACGCGGGTCGGCAGGTCCGCTGGTGCTGGTCGCCGCTGCTGCAGCGTTGACGGCACTGGAATTGAGCGGAGCACCGCCTGCCGCGGCTGGCCCGGCCCAGGCTGCCAGAATCGCTGATGGTCGTCGATCAAATTCCAGTTTTTGCAGCAGCTGTTTGCGAGCCTGTTCGCTGGCGGCGGCCTGCGCTGTGGCGGCAGTGTCGGTGCCCGACTCTGCGGCAGTCGCAGTCGTCGCTGCCGCGGCGGTTTCGTCCGTCCCTGAAGTTGCGGCTGCGGCCGGAGTTGCGGCAGCGGCCGGAGTGCCGGCAGCGGAGCCTGCCGCGGCCTGCCCGGCCGCTGTTCGCAAAGCCGGGATCAGGGCACGGGGGATTGCCAGCGGAGCAGCGGGTACCACGGGAGTCGCCGGTACGCTGTTCTGAATACACGCTGCCGACACATCCTGTGCCGTCGCCAGCAACAGTGACACCGCCAACATCCGTCGCCAGTTCATCAGCCTTGATCCTGTTGCCCAAGAGACAGCTACTTTGATGCAACCGAACTTCAGGAGCCTGACCCATCTGCCGGCGGACCGGCGGAGGCTCCGCGACCATCCTTAGGCTTCTGTGCCGGCTTCTGACCGGGTCGACGTGATCGACATTTGCTGCAGCAGGATTGACAGGGCTTCGGGATTGGCAGTCCCTGCAGATCGTCGATTGCCATCTGTTCGAGTCGGATTGAGGCTTCGAGATTTTCCTGCTGCTGTTGCTGACCGCGAGCATCGCCGACCGCCTGAGCCTGCTCGGCCAGCAAACGGTAGTTCTGCCGCGCTGACTCCAGCTCGGGCAGCCATTCTTCACGAGCCACACCTTCCAGTCGCATCAGCCACGCGAGGTAGTACTGGGATTCCGCCAGCGTTTCGCGGACGCGAGCCTGCAGTGCGGAATCAACCGGCTGTACATCATCCGCTGTGACCTCAGTCAGCAGTTTTTTGAGATCTTCATTGGCATCCGGCAGGCCGGCACTGTGAATCTGTGCCTGCGCCAGCTGCAGGCGAATGTCGCGACGCAGCTGATCCTGATCGTCGGGCACAAGTTCCAGTGCCTTCTGGAATTCGCGCGAGGCTCGATGCCATTCGGTCTTCTGTACGGCGTTGCGCCCAGCCCGCAGGTGCCAGCCAATCTGGTCCATCTGCATGTGAAATTCGCCGGCCGTCAGGTGATACACCCCACCCAGTACCGGCAAGGTCAGCCAGAACAGCAGCAATGATTTTTTCATGACAGGGACCCTGGGGGCTGAGGATGGGGAGACTGAGGCAAAGTTCAGGAGGTGGCTGGCGTCAGGAAGGACGCCGACCTGCCGTTGATGTTATCGACATTTCTGCTATGCAGTCTGACGCACTGGTGCCGGTTTGTCCATACTCGGGTTGGCAGGAACAGAGTGTTTTCGGATGCCGGGCAGCCAGCGGGTACCGCAAAAATTCAGCAAAATCGGCAGTCCTGCCAGAATTGACGCGGAAAGCAGCAGGATGAGTTGAGCCCATTCCCGCCAGCCCCAGTCCAGACGTTCGGCCCCTTCCGCTGACAGTGTCAGCCTTCGCAGCAGCTCGCTGGGCAGGTGTTTGTCATTCCCGTTGTGGTAGAATCCCCGCAATCGGGCTGCGATCTGCCGCAGCGTGCTGACGTCCTGTTTCGAATTGCGACCGTTCAGAAACGTGCCGTTGACCGGATCCCCAATTCCCACAACCACCACGTCTGCGACCGCAGCCGGCATGGCCGGCATCCCGGTGGCCGGCACGGTATCTCCGTCACTGACCAGCACGATGGTGGTACTGCGAGGTCTCCAGCCGCGAGCCATTTCGGCGGCCGCTTCCAGCCCGCTGAACAGGTTTGTTTCGCCGGCCTGAAACGCAAAATGCATCGGCAGATCGTTCAGGACATTTTCCACCACCGCGATGTCTCTGGTGTCCTCCACCACCGGCAGAGCTTTTGTATACGTCGCCAGAATGGAGACACGGTATTCGTTCATCGGAATGCGGCGGAACCAGGATTCCATCACTTCCCGAGCTCGCACCATGCGACTTTGATCACTGGTCGTTCCGGCATCTCGCAGACGCATGCTGGGTGATACGTCCAGCACCAGAATCACATGCTTCAGTTTTTCGAACGGCACCGGGCGATCCTGACCCGGAGTTCTGCGGTTGGGCGGCAGCCAGAACAGCACCAGCAGTGCCCACACCAGCCCGGCTGCGGCCAGGCAGCGGAGCGGCCCGGCGGCGGTGGCCCAGCGGGCAGGTCGCCGGGCCGGGCCAAAGGCGAGGATCGCGACTCGCCGCACGCGCCGCGCATGCAGCCATTCGGCCAGTCCCGCCAGCAGCAGTGCCGCAAGACCGCTCAGCAGGCACCACAGCTGCTGCTGATCTGTCAGGCTTACCATGGGACGTACCTCAGCCCATAACCGGCCAGCAACCACAGCGACAGCAGCAGCAGTCCGCCGAGGCAAAACGGACGGAACTCGTCCACATACTCCACCGCCACCTGCTCAAGCTCAGCCGGCTTCATGCCATCAATCCGCTGAAAGACAGACTGCAGGGCGGCGGGATCCCCCGAGACAAAGGCTTCGCCGCCGGTCAACCGAGCCATCGTGTCGATCTCGTCAGGGATATTGGGGTCCCCGATATGAATACAGAACAGCACAATTCCTG
>SXXK01000073.1 GCA_005791255.1 Planctomyces sp. | reverse complement strand
GCTTTGGGTTCTTCGGCTTTGGGTTCTTCGGCTTTGGGTTCTTCGGCTTTGGGCTCTTCAGCTTTGGGTTCTTCAGCTTTGGGTTCTTCAGCTTTGGGTTCTTCGGCTTTGGGTTCTTCAGTTTTGGGGGCATCAGCCTTCGGTTCATCGGGGAATTCGGCCGGCGGACGCATTCCGCCGCCACCGCCACCGCCACCTTTTCCGCCTTTGCGAGCACCACCTCCCATGCCCGGTGGTCCGCCCATTCCGCCTCCGGGTCCACCCATGCCACCGCGGCCGCCCATGCCTCGCGGCGGTCCGCCCATGCCGCCACCGCCGGGGCCACCGGCAGCGAAGTCTTCGGGAGGCAGTCCGCCACCTCCGACGTCAGGGCCGGACGGACCGACAAAGTTACCGCCCGCTTCATCGCCGTCGGTGTAGAAGGTCTGGTACATCGAGGGGGTGCCCTTATCGGCAGCGATGAAGATTTCCGGAGCCTTTTCGCCGATCAGACCGCGGAGCAGACTGAACCACTGGTAGCGGTAGACAACTTCATATTCGCTGTCGCGGTGGACGGTTTCCGTGGGAAACATTTTGACCATGGCTCGAGCTTCGTCCATGGTGATGCGTTTGACTTCGAGGCGAGGTACCGGAGGTGCGCCGGGCTGTTGTGCGGCCGGGGCTGTGGCGGCTGATTCATCCGCTGCAGGTTCCTGACTTGCTGCGAGGGCTTTTCCGGTCAGGTACAAACCCAGTCCTGCACGCAGTTCGATCACACAGATTGTGCCGACAATCAGCAGCACAACGAGGGAGACGATGGTGCGCACGGGAGATACTTTGGGGCCTTTGTGCACAGGACGAGTGGTTGACAAGGGATGCTCCAGCGATGAATTGAAACGGCCGACCAGAACAGGCTGCCCGTGAACCATAGCAGTTTTGCAGACTTTTGTCATGTCTGGTGGTGCCTGGGGATGGACGGGCGCGGCAGCGACCGCTGGTCGCTGCAGTACGCCGATTGGTCCGGGGCAAAGTTTGCAGGAAGTTTTCAGCTGCAGTTTTTGTTCACGTTTGCCGGGGCTGCACGAAATTCGGTGATTGCCAGGGTGGTTTTGCAGGGGGTGCGGGAGGTAGAGTACGGTCGAGATTCTACGGGGATTTCGAAGGTGCGTCTGCGAGTGTCAGAGGGTGTGATTCATGGCGGCTGTGCAACAGAGTGTGTGTCTGGTCAGCGTCCTGCGTTTGTGCGGACTGCAGTTGCTGCTGGCCTGCATTTGTGTCTGCGGCTGCGGTCCTTCGCAGCAGCAGCAACTGGAGCGGGCGAGCAAGGCACTGGAGCTGCACAGTCGCGGGATCGCGCTGCTGGAAAACAAGGAGTGGCTGGAGGCGGACCAGATTCTGGAGGAGCTGACCGTGCTCCTGCCGGAGGCTCTGGTCCCCGCTCGCAACCTTGCGGTGGCGCGGCTGCTGACGCTGACCGATCGTGAGACTCCGTATTCAGAGTCGAAGGATGCGGAGAAATTTCTGGCGGCGCTGCAGAAGGCAGAGGCGACAGTGGCTCGTTATCGGGAACTGGCTGCTCGAGCGAATTCAGGCGAACAGGCGATCGCGGCGATGCTGGCCGGTAAACTGGCTGCGTTTCAGGACAGCCCGGAGCGTCCGACGATCGGTGCCGGTCTGGAGCATCTGCGGGAGGCAATACGGCTGTCGGGGGATCGTCCGGAGATGTGGTATGCTTTGGCGCTGGCGATGGATGGTCATCGGGATTATGCAGATTCGCCGGAACTGATTGAAGTGCTGCAGAAGACTGCCGTTCTGGCGCCGGAGAATCTGGCGATAGTGACGCGTCTGCTGGAGAAGCAGGGACTGGCGGTCAATTCCCCGGATCCTCAGCTGCGGGCGGCAGCGGCCAGTCTGCCGCAGACTCTGGAGCGAGCTGCTGAGCTGCTGCAGCCGTTGAACGAAGCGATCAAAACGCAGAATCGTGTGGACATTGTGGATGTGCTGAAGAAGGCTGTGGCGGGAGCGAAGCCGGGAGAGCTGTCGGGGCTGATGGGGCCGGCGATTATGGCGAAGAATCTGCTGTTGCCGGAGCTGGCGCAGCAGATTGACATGCGGCGGATCAATCTGAATCTGCTGGAGTATTTGCAGCTGGAGCTGCGTCCGGAGCTTGGTCTTTCGGCGGAGTCACTGAGGTTGCTGCAGGGCGTCCAGCAGCCCACGGTGCTGCAGTCATTTGTGGCGGGGCAATCCCTGCCTGCGGGCCGTGTGACCGGACGCTTTCAACTGGTGGATATGAATTTGGACGGTGTGGATGATCTGGTGTGGCTGGACAGCGGGAAGTTGCGGGTATCGCGGCAGGCCGGTGAAGCTGGCTGGGCGGAGGTCTGCCAGTCGCCGGAGGGGTTGCAGGGGGACGGTTTTCTGCTGGCGGATCTGGATCGGGATTTTGATCGGGCGAAGCTGGCGGACGTGAAGAGTGCCGCGGTGCTGCTGGATCCGGAGGGAGATCGTCGTACGGTGCCGCAACTGGCGGGTGAGAATCGCTGGTATGACGCCGACCATGATGTGGTGCTGTGGAACAGCAGCGGGGTGACGGTGCTGCGCAACGAGCGTGCCGCTGACGGGACTCGCAGTCTGCTGGCGTTGCCGGGAATGCCTGCAGTGGCAGGAGTGCGGGCGGCGTGTGTGGCGGATCTGGAGGCTGACGGGGATCTGGACATTGTGCTGGGCAATTCTGAGGGGCTGGTGATCTGGCGGAATCTGGATGGAACGCTGTTCGAGTCGGTGACTGCGGGAATTGCGGGGCCTGGCATCGGTGTGCGGGATGTTGTGACCGTGGACTGGAACCGTGATCTGGCGATGGATGTGGTGGCTGTTCTGGATGACGGGACTGTGGGTGTGCTGGAGAATCTGCTGCATTCGCGATTTCGCTGGGTGGCTCTGGAGGGCGTGAATGCCGGGGCGGAGTGTGCGGACGTGGTTGTGGGCGAATTCAATCGGGACGGGTTCTGGGATCTGGCGACGGTCTCGGGTGGCGTGCTGCGAGTCTGGTTGTCAGGGGAGCGTGGTCGTTTGTCGGCGGCGGTTCCGGTGTCGCAGCTGGACGGCCGGTTTACTCGTCTGACATCGGCGGATCTGGACAACGACGGTGTGACGGATCTGGTGGCGGGCCACACCGCTCAGACGCAGCTGCTGCGTGGTGCAGCTGACGGCAGCTTCAGTTCGCTGACACAGCTTTTGCCGTCGGGTTTGTCGACTGAGGCTGTGGAGGCGGCGGATCTGGATCGTGATGGCGATCCTGATCTGGTGCTGGCGGTGGCAGGGGGTGCTGAGGATACCGGTGCGGTCCTGCGGTCGTATCGCAACGAGGGTGGTGACCGGAACAACTGGATTGAGATTGTGCCGCGGGCGATAGGTGAGGATTCGCAGTTTCCGTCGAACCGAGTGAACATGCATGCGGTGGGGGCAGTGCTGGAGGTGCGTGCGGGTACGAACTGGCAGGCGATGGTGATTGATCAGCCGCGGCTGCATGTGGGTTTGGGCAGTGCGGAGCGGGCGGATGCTGCGCGTGTGATCTGGACGGACGGGGTGCCTCAGAACATTACGGATCTGAAGCTGCTGCGATCGCGGCTGGCGATTCTTGCGCCGCAGATCCTGCTGGGATCATGCCCGTACATTTACACGTGGAATGGCGAGCGATTTGAGTTTTTCAGTGACTGTCTGTGGGCAGCGCCTTTGGGGCTGGTACAGGCCTCCGGCGAGCTGGCTCCGATCCGCGAGTGGGAGTATTTGCTGATTCCGGGCCGCAGTCTTCGTCCGCGGGACGGGCGGTACGTGCTGCAGCTGACGGAGGAGCTGTGGGAAGCGGCTTATTTCGATGAGGTGCAGCTGCTGGCGGTCGATCATCCGGCGGAGGTGCAGGTGTTTACAAATGAGAAGGTGGGTGGTCCGGACATTGCGGCGCATCGAATTCATACGGTGCAGCGTCCGCGGCAGCCGATCAGCATTGTGGATGCTCGGGGGCGGGATCTGTTGCCGGGGTTGCAGCAGCAGGATCAGCAGTATGTACAGCCGTTTGAGCGGCGGATCGTGCAGGGTCTGACGGACGAATGGACGATGGAGTTTGATCTGGGCGATCTGGCGGGTGAGGTGCCGCTGCGGGAGCCGCGGCTGGTGCTGATTGGCTGGGTGTTTCCGACGGACACATCGATCAACGAGGCGATTCAGCAGAATGCTCAGCTGGCTGTACCGGCACCGCCCTGCATTGAGGTGCCGGATGGGGCCGGCGGCTGGCGTGTTGTGCGACCATTTATTGGTTTTCCGAGCGGCAAGACGAAGGCGATGGTTGTGGATCTGGAGGGAGTGGTGAGTGCGACGAATTCAAAGCTGAGGATTCGTTCGAGTATGGAGTTGTACTGGGATGCGGCCTTTTTCATGGTGAATGAGCCGGACGTGCAGCCGGTGGTGCAGGCGTGTTCTCTGGCGGCTGCGGATTTGCATTATCGGGGCTTCTCGCAGCGGGTGTATGGACCTGAGTCGTTATTTCGAGGGGGCGCGGGTCCGGAGGGGTATGACTATGAGCGTGTGGTGCGGGAGCCGCGGTGGAGTGAAATGTCCGGCCGATTTACCCGGTATGGCGACGTTTCGGCACTGCTGGTGCAGCAGGATGATCGGATGATTGTGATGGGCCCTGGGGATGAGGTGACGGTGGAGTTTGAAGTTCCGTCGAGTGAGCCGCCGACGGGTTGGGTGCGGGATTTTGTGCTGTACAATGTGGGCTGGGACAAGGATGCAAATCTGAACACGGTGTATGGTCAGACGAGTGAGCCGTATCCGACCGGGGGCATGCGGCGCTATCCGGGGGATCCGGGGGCAGTGGAGGAGATGAATGAGGGTCGACGGCGGTGGCTGGAGGAATATCAGGTGCGTGAATACCGACCGTATCAGTTCCGTGATGTGCTGCGGCGCGGCGGCGCTGTGAGTGCGGGTTCGCCGCAAAAGCGGTAGTTGCCGGGCGTCTGTGGTTTTTGGAGAGTTGCCTCGGGGTTGCGGGGAGTTGGAGATGCATACTGGTGTTGCGCGGGATTTGTCATTGCAGCATGGTCCGATCAGCGATTTGTTTCCGCGTGCGGTGGATGAGGCGGCGCGGGAGGTCTGGCGACTGTCGGAGGAGCAGTTGTCATTTTTTGACCAGCACGGGTATGTGGCGGGACCGCGGTT
>SXXK01000005.1 GCA_005791255.1 Planctomyces sp. | reverse complement strand
GGCTCGATCGCCGACGGGTGATTGTGAGTCTCAACCTTGATGCAGACATTCTGCTGCTCGTCGAACTTCACGATCCCCGCATTGTCACGAAATACACTGACACACCAGTCCTGATCGCCCAGCGAACGGCGAATTGCCACTGTGGCAGCAAAAATTGTCTCCTTCAGCATGTTGCTGAAGGACTGGTCACGCAGCACCTGACCACCCGCAGTCTCTGTGTAGTGAATGCGGCCAGCCAGAGTCTTGTGCGAACAGTGCTCGCTCCAGGTCTGAGCCACTGTCTCCAGTTCAATGTCCGTCGGATCGCGATCCAGCGAGATAAAGTGATCCCGCACGGTCCGCATTTCGGTCAGACTGAGATACAACTGGCCGCGTTTGCTCAGGTCCTGCAGACCGGCATCGTCCATCGTGCGAATCGGTACAATCGTCTGCCGAAATTTGTATTCGGTCCCGACAGACAGGTCACTGATCTGCAGCGGACCGGCGGCAATGTGTTCGATGGCTTCGTTCGCCAGCACCCGTCGCGACAGCAGCTGCAGCCGCGCCGCAGACAACTGTCCGGTGATCCAGTATCGGCGGCAGGTTGCTGCATGAGTCACAGCGAGGCCGTGGCGTCGCAAAGCCTCACGCGCATTCTCAGCGACCGAGTCTGTCACGCCCGGATGAAACAACACGTTGAGCAGGATTGAACCGTCCGCGGATGCCGAGTCTGCAGTGGCCGGCAAACGGCGCACCGTGAACTGTTCCGTGACCGGGTCCGCCAGCAGGGCCGCTGCACCGCGCCGTACCTGCTCGGCGTCCAGATCACCCTGCACCAGAAAGGCCCGCCCGGCACGCACCGACTGCAGCTCGGTGATTCCCTGGTGCCCGGCTGCCGCCAGAACCCGCTGACCTTCATAGTCCTTTTCACCGCCCGCAGGCAGGATTTCCACTTCCCACAGCATGCTTCTGTGCATCCGAACAGGTTTTTTGGAGGCCGGAACCGGCCAATTGGGTTAAAAACGGCAGTATTCCACCTTGCCACCCGGCATACAAGAAACGCGCCCCAGAGATTCTCGAAACAGCAGGGGGTTCGCAGGAAGTGGAAAAGCGGCAGAAACCGCCGGCAGGCGAATTCCGGGACCGCCGGTTTCGGCACTTTGATCCGATTTCCAGTGTTCCGAGCCGGGGATCGGGTTCCAAAATTTGTTGCGTGGCTGTTTTTTGTGTTCGCCGCGGGCCTGAAAAACTTACATTCCGGCGTGACAGTTACGTGACCGCACGGAAGGCGACACCCATGAAAGATACCATCGCTGACGCACTGCAGAAAATCGCTGCCGGAGGCCGCTCTGTGGGCTCGGCTGCCGCCCCGCAGTCTCTGGAAATCACTGCAGGTCCTGCGCTGACGGCGGTTGCGGCTGAAGTGCTGCTGCCGCAGGCTCCGGCGCTCCCGTCGGCTTTGCAGGCCTTCCACGACATTGTGATTTGCCCGCCTGAGCCTGCTGAGATTCCGGTGCCAGCCTTCGGGACGGCGGGGGGGATCGCGGGGACACCCGTGATTCAGGCCTCGGCGGCCGGTACGGAACTGGCGGCGTCGCTGGCGCAGGTGGCGGATGCCAGGCCCCCTGAGTCCGGTCGTGTGTCGCGTCTCAGCATGCCTGATCGACTGCGCAGTTTCGGTGCCAGTACGGCCCGGACTGCGGCGAGCATGCAGAATTCGGCCAGCTGGAGCGATCGACTGCGGACCGTCGCGGCTCTGCTGCTGTCCGTGGGCATGGCCTGGGTGGTGTGGGCGGACCTGCAGGGGCCAGCCACCGCGGTTGTCGTCAATGACGAGGACGCGGTGGATGTGGACCAGCTGTTGAGGGAATTTGAGACAGCGGATCAGCATTCGCGGGGGCAGGAGCAGGACCTGCAGCGGATGCTGACACAGCCGGCTCTGAAATCCGAACCGCCCGTGCTGGATCTGGAAGCGGAGCTGGCTGCACCGCAGTTTACGACCGGCGAGATCGCTCAGGGGAAAGTTCAGAAAACTGCAGCCACGTCAGATGCGGAAATGAGCGTTCCGGAATTTTCCGAGCCCGCTGCAGCAGAGCCTGACGAATCCGCGGCGGAAGCGGTCTATCCGGACCAGCAGCCGGCTCGCACACCACCGAAAGCCGGCAGCGGTCGACCACTCAGATTCACCGGACAGATTCAGCCCATGAATCGTCCCGCGATCGCCAATTGACAGGAACAGGCACCATGTACGAAGCGTATTGGAAACTGCAGCAGCGTCCATTCTCGCAGACAGCCGAGCCGCTGCTGTTTTACCGCAGCCACAGTGTGCAGTCCGCCCTGTTGCGGCTGCAGTACGCCATCGAAAATCTCAACGGGCCGTGTGTGATTCCTGGCTTGACGGGGACCGGAAAATCCGCCCTGATCCGCTATTTTGCGGCCGAGTATCCGCGATTGCGGCCCTTCGTGCACCTCGTCTTCCCCGCCCTGTCAGCCGAGGAACTGACGCGGATGATTCTGGCCGAACTGCAGACTGAGCACGATGGTCTGCTGCCTGTTGGCCGAGATGCTGTATTTCGCGAAATTCGCGGGGCCCTGCGCAGACATGCTCTGCAGGGCCGTCGCCCGCTGCTGTTCTTCGACGACGCTCACCAGCTGTCGGATGAAGCCCTGATGCAGACCGTTCTGCCGCTGCTGACGCTGGCGGAGTCGGATGCAAATATCCAGTTGTCGGTGATCCTTGCCGGACAGCCAATCCTGCTGCCGCGGATGCGGCGTTTCGGGGAACTGAGTGAGCGAGTGACGGCGGCGTCGCCGCTGCACGGTTTTACGGCGGTCGAAACGGCCGATTATGTGCAGCAGTGCCTGCGACAGGCTGGAGCGGACAGGCCACTGTTTACTGATCAGGCGCTGGCCAGTCTGCACGACGTCAGCGGTGGGATTCCGCGGCGCATCAATCGCATCGGCGATATGGCCCTGCTGGTTGGCTTCGCCGAACAGCGTTCCGTGATTGGCGAGGAGCAGATTGAATCGCTGGCGACGGAGCTGCTGCCGTCCGCTGCCTGAGTCAGCAGCGGCGGTCAATGCAGCAAAGCTGGCCCGAATACAGCACAGGCGACAGCCACAGCCCCCAGAGCCGACAGCAGCACCGCTGCTGCTGCCAGATCCTTCACCTCGCCCGCCAGTGGACGGAATTCCGGTGATACCAGATCGGTCAGTCGCTCAATCGCCGTATTCAGCGCCTCGGCCAGCCACACCAGCGTGATGGCCACTGCCAGCAGCCCCCACTGTGCGGCGGTGACGCCCTGCCAGCACCCCAGTGTCACCACCAGCAGCGTCGCCACAGCGTGAATGCGGGCATTGGTCTGGGTCCTGAGCAGCAGCCGGATGCCGCGGAGTGCAAAGCCAAAACTGGCAATTCGCCCCGGCACAAATCGTGTGAATTGTTCCTTCTGACCAGCCACTCGAAGACTCCTGCTCACCCCGAAATCGCCGCACAGCACGACCAGCCGCGAACGTATTCTCAGCGGTTTCCTGCGGCGACACAACCCCGCATTGCTCCGGGCAGCCATCTGAGCGTCAGCTCGGGCGCCCCAAAAATGACCCGACTCGGCCTGTCACGTTCTGTTCAGCCGTGAGCTGATTCCGCATTAACAGACCTGAAATTCCTCAAACTGTCCTGCAATTGTCATCCTGCAGCACCCAGGGGGCCCGCGTGACCGCAAAAAGGACCAAAATCGACCGTTTCCCGAGTTTTTGCGGTGTCTTCAAAATGAAACAACCGGCATTTACAAAATGCTGCCCTGATAAAACTGTGTTTGAATCTTTGCCATTTACAGTCTTGTTCGTTTCTCTTTAACAGGTTGACAATTTTTATGTGAGAGTAATTTACATAATGATAAAATATCACGAAAAAATGGCTGTTTACAGCGTCAATTTTAATCGTTTTTTCTGTGCATAAACGCATGAAAAGAATTGTAATTCGGTACGAGACTGATCAGGATGGTGGGGGGCGGGCGTGGCAGGCATGCTCGAATGTTCAGCTTTATTCTGGAGCAATGATAATGAAACGAACAGTGTGGGCTGTCGCCGTGCGTCTGGCGACAGCAACAGTCATGCTGGCAGCAAGTGCCGGCTCGGCCATGGCGGACTGGACGTGGGTCTCCACCTTCGGTCCGCAGGCCGCCGGTGCCACGGGTACTGGTAATTCTACCGTCTTTTTCAACGAGACGGCAAAAACAATCAGGGTGCAGTTCTCGTATGCAGGATTGACGGGAAATCCGTCCGTCGGACATATCCACGCTGCCAGTTCTGCAACCCCTTACGCATATCCGGTGCCGCCTGCCGGCAATTCAACCACAGCACTTAACTTTGGTAGTACGACAACCGCTGGCTGGTCTGTCAGCTCCACCTCTCCCGGCTCTGCCTCTGGCAGCTATGACCGCACATTTAATGTCTCAACATTGACCTCATCCCCCGGATGGGGCAATAATTTCAAGAGTGACCACGCCGGCCTGACCATCGACCAGCTGAATGCTAAATTTGTCGAGTACATGAATTCCGGCAGGGCGTACATCAACGTCCACACATCCGCTAACGGTTCAGGGGAAATCGGCGGATTCTTCACCGTCGTCACACCGGAACCAGGTCACTGGGCGCTGCTGGCTGGTGGCTTCGCCATCACGGCCGGTCGTGCGTGGAAGAAAAAGCGGGCTCAGAAGGCTGCTGCTGAATCCGCTGCGGTCTGATCAACGCTCGCTCAACAGCCCGTCAGTGTTCGTGGATTGACTTGCGGTCTGGCCGGTCTTCGGCCAGACCGTTTTCGTTCCCACCACCCGGATTCGCCCCGCAGCCCGGAAATCTCAGAGTTTTCACCGCATTTGCAGGAAACGGCGTGTCCCTGCTAGATTACGGCTCTCGCGTCAGACTCGCACCGGCGACTTTTTGTAGCAGCCGCCGGCAACCGAGCCCGGTTTTCAAACAACGAAGAACGGATCCATGATTCAGGTTCAGCTCCCCGATGGCAATGTGATCGAACATTCTGATTCCGCCACTGCACTGGACGTCGCCGCTGGTATCGGTGAACGTCTTGCCAAAGCCACCATCGCCGCCAGCATCGACGGCACCGTTGTCGATGCCATGCGGCCACTCGCGGAACTCACATCCCACCGCCCGGTCCCGCTGAAACTGATCACCGAACGCGACGCCGAAGCACTCGGTGTCATGCGCCACAGCTGTGCACACGTGATGGCCCGAGCGGTCATGCGACTGTTTCCCGGCACCGGACTGGCCTTCGGACCCACCACCGGCAATGGCTTCTACTACGACTTTGATCTGGCGACACCCATCAGCGAAGAAGACTTCCCCCGGATCGAAGCGGAGATGCAGAAGATCATCGACGCTGCCGAACCGTTCGAACGCTTTACCGCCACCCGGGATGAAGCCATCCAATTGTGCTCAGACCTCGATCAGCAGCTCAAAACGGACCATATCCGCACCGGACTGGCTGATCATCAGACGCTCAGCTTCTACCGCCAGGGCGAGTTTCTTGATCTCTGCCGTGGTCCGCATATCCCCCATGCCGGACGCATCAAGGCCTTCAAGATCACCAGTGTTGCCGGAGCCTACTGGAAGGGTGACTCCAGCTCACGCCGCCTGCAGCGCGTCTACGGGACCGCATGGTTTGACCGCAAGGACCTCAAAGCATGGCTCGACCAGCTTGAAGAAGCTCGCAAACGCGACCACCGTGTCCTTGGCAAAAAACTGGGACTGTTCACCATCACCAACGATGTCGGACAGGGCCTGTGTCTGTGGCTGCCGAAGGGGGCCATGATTCGCGCCACGCTGGAAGAGTTCATTAAGGCCGAGCTGCTGCGGCGGGGCTACCAGCCCGTGTATTCGCCCCACATCGGTCGCGTGGAAATGTATGAGACCAGCGGGCACTTCCCGTACTATCGGGATTCGCAGTTCGCACCCATCTTCGGGCATTCGGCCGGCCAGCTGATCGACTGGTGGATCCGCTGTCTCGATCCGCAGGACACCGAACTGGCTCCGCCGGAGGCACAGACGGAGCGTCGCCTGCTGGAAGCTGCCGAAGTGCTCGGCTTCGACTCCCGCGAATTCCCCCGACAGGGTTCCGACGAACAGAAACGCGAATTCCTCCGGCGCTGGGAAAAGCAGCAGGAACGCTTCCTGCTGAAACCCATGAACTGCCCGCACCACGTGCAGATGTACAAAGCACTGCCGCGCAGCTATCGCGATCTGCCTGTGCGACTGGCCGAATTCGGCACCGTCTATCGCCACGAACAGTCGGGCGAATTGAACGGGATGCTGCGAGTCCGCGGGCTGACTCAGGATGACGCCCATCTGTTCTGCACTCCGGATCAGGTCGAACACGAATTCAAGGAGACTCTGGGGCTGGTGAAGTTCGTGCTGCAGTCGGTCGGACTGGACGACTATCGCGTGCAATTGTCGACCCGCGATCCCCGCTCAGACAAATACGTCGGCAGCCCGGAACTGTGGGAGCAGGCTCAGGGGACGCTGCGGAAAGTCCTGACCGAGCAGGGCCTGAACTTTATTGAGTGCGAAGGTGAAGCTGCATTCTATGGCCCCAAGACAGACTTCATGGTTAAGGACTGCCTGGGTCGCGAATGGCAGCTGGGAACAGTGCAGCTGGACTACAACCTGCCGCAGCGATTCCAGCTGGAATATACCGGACCTGACAACCGACCGCATCGGCCGGTGATGATTCACCGGGCCCCGTTCGGGTCGATGGAACGCTTCTGCGGGGTGTTGATCGAGCATTTTGCGGGCGCGTTTCCGCTGTGGCTGGCTCCGGAACAGATTCGTGTGCTGCCGCTGAGTGAAAAGAGTGACGAGTATGCCGGGCAGGTGGCCGATCGTCTGCGGCAGTCCGGTTTCCGGGTGTCGGCGGACCTGCAGAGTGCTCGAGTGCAGGCCAAGATCCGCGAAGCTCAGCTCGACCTGATTCCCTACATGCTGGTGGTCGGTCCGAAGGAAGCGGAGACGAATTCCGTGGCCGTCCGCTGCCGTATCGACGGGGACCTGGGAGTCATGTCGCTGGATGCGGCGATTGCGAAGCTTTCAGCCGAACGTGACGCCCGCACCATCCGCCAGATCGTTCGCAATTCCTCCGCCGTGCTTGCCGCCACCAGCGGTGAGGCAAACGAGTATTGAGTTCGCTCCCGGTGCAATTCGCTCCGCAACCATACCCCCCGGCCCCGTACTCATACTCGTAGTGGCCTCCCCTCGCCCTCATCGGGGGAGAGGGGTCGGGGGTGAGGGGGCACGTCACCCCCTCCATCCGCACCGTCCGGCTGATCCCGTTTCTCGCGCGCACAGCAGTCACAGCACCCCGCCCCCCATGTCCTGCCCGTGCCGGAACTCGTGCTCGTGCTCCTAATCGCGCCCGTGCCCGAATCCGCAGGCAGCTGCAGCGGGCGATGGCGACCCCTGCCACCGAATGGTGCTGCGAGCAAGTTGAGTGGAGACAATACTCGCGCCACACCTGCGATGATTCGTAAAATCGGCAGCGATCCGGTGCGAAAAAACCAGCCTCCCGGCTGTCTCCTGTCCCCCTTTGTGTTACCGTATCACTCGTAGCCGCAGTTTCCGGCTCCCACAATTCTCCCGGAAGGAATGTTTCTTATGCTGCAAGTGTTCAGATTGTCTGTGGCGTGTGCTTTGGTCGCACTGCTGCCCGCTGACGTGTTGGGATTTCAGGTTCAGCCCGTGCGGATGGGTACGGGCGTGATGACCTTTGACACAGTCCCGGGCTGGGGACTGGGCCCCGATGGCCGCTCGGTCCTCGGATCAACTCATGGCGGTGTCGTCGTGGACAAGGCCGGGAATATTTACACCAGTGCCAATATCGGCGTCTTCGTGTTTTCCCCCGAGGGTCAGGTCATCCGTCGTTTTCTGGGTGACGAGTATACCAGCATTCATGATCTGGAAATTCGCGCCGAAGCGGACGGTGAATTCATCTACGGGGCCCGCAATAACGCAAAGGAAGGCATCAAGTTCAATGCGGAAACCGGAGCCATCGTGCTGAAGCTGACATATCCCGAAGAATCGGGCCTCGGACTGAAGGATTTCAAACCAACGGCCATCACTGTCGGCCTCACGGGCGAAATCTACCTGTCGGATGGCTATTCCAGCAACCACATCTTCCGCTATGACCGCAACGGCAAATACATCAGCCACTTCGGCCAGAAGGGTAACGACCTGAAGCAGTTCAATACGGCCCACGGCATGACTCTGGACACTCGCTACGAACCTCCGCGTCTGCTGATCTGCGACCGCAATCATCAGCCGAAGGGACGCCTGCTGCATTACGATCTCAATGGAAATTACATCGACGAAGTGATCACCGGACTGGGCATGCCGACGTCGGCGGCCGTACAGGGTGATTACGTGTCTGTTCCCGACCTGCAGGGGCGTCTGGTGATTCTGGACAAATCCAACACGATCATCGCGGTGCTCGGACACAATGCCGATCCGAAAAAGGGCGGCAATTTCAATGTGCCTCAGGATCAGTGGGTCGAAGGAGTCTTCAGTGGGACTCACGGTTCTTACTGGGACGCCACCGGCAACCTGTATGTTCAGGACTGGAACGTCGCTGGGCGACTGATGAAGCTTGTGCGAGTGAAGCCGTGAGCCATATGGTCGGCTGACAGCCTGTCTGGCTGCCGATTCTGCGCTGCCCGATTTGTGAAATGTTTCCAGCCGGCGGAGTCTTCCGCCGGCTGGTGTTGTTTTGAACCACGAATGGATACGAATGAACCACGAATTTCCTGTAGCTCGGGCTTTCCAGCCCGAGATCCGTCCTGAAGCGAGTTCGCGAGTGGTGTTTTTTTGAACCACGAATGAACACGAATGAGCACGAATTTCTGTAGCTCTGGCTTTCGAGCCCGAGCTCTGCCCTGACGGGACGTCGCGAGTGACATTTTTTGAACC
Organism: Planctomyces sp.; assembly: GCA_005791255.1. Classification (GTDB taxonomy): domain Bacteria; phylum Planctomycetota; class Planctomycetia; order Planctomycetales; family Planctomycetaceae; genus SXXK01. The sequence goes on along the minus strand of SXXK01000005.1, from coordinate 190 downwards.
ACGAATGGACACGAATGGACACGAATTTCATGTAGCTCGGGCTTTCCAGCCCGAGATCCGTCCTGAAGCGAGTTGGCGAGTGATGTTGTTTTGAACCACGAATGGACACGAATGAACCACGAATTTCATGTAGCTCGGGGTTTCGAGCCCGAGCTCTGTCCTGAAGGGACTTCGCGAGTGATGTTTTTTG
>SXXK01000072.1 GCA_005791255.1 Planctomyces sp. | reverse complement strand
CAAAGTTCCGCATCAATCCACGCAGCGTGGCACCGGAACTGCTGGCCCGGCTGGCCGCTGAAATGGCTGCAGCCGGACTGCACGTCCCGCCACTGCAACTGACGGATTCCGCTGACGCCGCCGTGCAGGCAGCCAAACGCCTTGCTGATCAGGATGGTGTCGTAGTCGTCACTGGCTCGATTTTTCTGGCGGCTGAAACGCGAGGCTTTTTGACGGATGCCCCGCCGGTGCCACGAGCCTAGCTTTTTGCGACAGGCCGGTTTTCGGCTGCCAATCAACTGACATTGCCCCCAAAGCTGCTACCATATGCGAGGACAGCCAGCCGAACGGCCTGCCGTTCGAACGGATTGCCCGCCGGTTCGGAAAACGAAACAGTACCGAAGAATTCAGCGAAATTCAGTTACGGAGTTCCTGTCATGGCGCGTTCGTGGTGGTCGGGAGTGGTTGCGGGGCAGTCATTCCGAGCGGGTGTGATTCTGGGTGTCTCTGCTGTCATCGCCGGCAGCGGTCTGCTGCTCTCGGCTCAGGCAGCAGATGAAAAGGCAAAAGGGGAAGGCATGCTGTACGAACTGCGAACTTACTACGCGCCGGAAGGCAAACTGGAAGAACTGAACAATCGTTTTCGCCAGCACACCATGAAGCTGTTCGAAAAGCATGGCATGAAAAACATCATGTACTGGACTCCAACAGACAAACCGAACACGCTGATCTACGTGATTGGTCACAAGGACAAAGCCGCAGCAGATGCCTCATGGGCAGCCTTCCGCAACGATCCGGAATGGAAAAAGGTGGCGGAAGAGACGCAGCGAAACGGGAAACTGGTGGACAAGGTCGAGTCTGTCTACATGAAGCTGACTGATTACTCACCACAGCCGACGCCCTGAGAAATCTCGGAATGCAGCACGGCGACTGCCACCTGCACTGGCAGTCGCATGCAGTGTCAGTCGCGTGACGATCGGGCGGTTTCCGGCAGCAGGCACAGGAGTTGACGATGACGGCAGTCTTTCACTGGTTGATGCTGGCACAGGCAGGGGCGGAACCCATGAGCTTCAGCAGCGTGCTGATGATCTCGCTGGCCGCAATTTTCGGCCTGATTCTGCTGGTTTTTGTGGTGATGTTCGCCACTGTCGCTCAGCTCTGGTTTCGAGCCTGGATGTCGGGGGCCTCGATTGGGCCTGTGCACCTCGTGGTCATGAAACTGAAGCGGATCAATCCCGAAGTGATCGTGGACTGCCGCATCAACGCCGTGCAGGCCGGACTGGCCGGCGACATGTCCACAATGGCCATGGAATCGCACATGCTGGCCGGTGGTCGGGTACCACTGGTGGTCAGAGCCATGATTGCCGCACATCGAGCACAGATTGAACTGGACTGGAACACCGCGGCAGCCATCGACCTCGCCGGACGTAACGTGCTGGAAGCGGTCCAGACCAGTGTCCGCACCAAGGTCATCGATTGCCCCGACCCGGCCCGCAGTGCCCGCCCAACGCTCGACGGCATCGCCAAAGACGGAATTCAGCTGAAAGCCAAGGCTCGTGTCACCGTCCGCACCAATATCTCGCAACTGATCGGCGGCGCCACGGAGGAAACCGTGATTGCCCGCGTCGGTGAGGGCATTGTTTCAGCAATCGGTTCCTGTGAAACGCACAAGGAAGTCCTGGCGAATCCCATGCTGATCGCCAAAGCTGTGCTGGCCAAAGGTCTGGATTCCCAGACCGCCTACGAAATCGTTTCCATCGATATTGCCGACATCGACGTGGGAGACAACGTCGGCGCCCGGCTGCAGGCCGACCAGGCCGAGGCCGATATGCGGATCGCCCGGGCGCATGCCGAGGAACGTCGCGCCGCCGCTGTTGCTCATGAACAGGAAATGCGAGCCCTGACGCAGGAAAACCAGGCACAAGTGGTGCTGTCTGAAGCGGAAGTCCCGCGGGCCATGGCAGGAGCCTACCGACGCGGAACTCTGAGAAAAGCGGAAGACGAATCGCGGTGATCAAACAGCGGGTTTTGCCAACCGCAACCCTGCACTCGTGGCCTGATATGAGGTCCTGGCCTGAGAGACAAACACCCCTGAATGGCCCCGCATGGTCCTGCAGCCATCCCCATTGCCGCAGCAGAACCGTGGTTCGCATCCCGGTCAAAAGCCACAGCCAGCACGCTCAATCCATGCTGAATCGTTGCGCCTGCAACTGACCACTGACAACTCTATTCAGCCTGCGATACCTGAGCATCAGCGCTGGTGCTGCCGTCCTGCTGGCGAATTGTCTGCAAAAGTGTCTGGCGAGCTTCTGTGGCGGTTTTCAGCCCGCGTCGCAGGGCATCCACATCGTTCTGAATGCTGTTTCGCTCTTCTTCAAGATCCTTGATTGCTGACACCAGCCCCACGCGGTACTCAGGATGATCCGCTACGTCAGCACCGTCCGGATCACCGGACAGTTCGCGTTTACGAGCATCCAGACCTGCCTGGGCTTTCGTGTTCAGCTCTTTCTGGTTCGCAATATGCGCCTCGGTCAGGAAGTTCTGCTCGAACAAGCGAATCATCGTTTGATTGAGACTGGATACAGAGTTCCGCTGGCCTGGCGGCACCTGAGCACGCAGGCGAGCCCCATTTGTGAAGTTCCAGGTCGCTGTTTCGCCGTTGACCAGTCTCCAGTTTGGCTCAAGCCTGCACGACCCGCCCTGCAGGTCACCTGTTCGAGCTTTGAATTCACCTATGTAGCGAGTTGTGTTCTCATCCACCGGAATGAACACGTGCACGATGGGCTCAACCTCACCAGTGCCCCCGGGCGCCGGAACCGGCACGAGGCCATTGTCGCGGCCCAGACCATTGACGGTGAGTACACCAAAGGCGTCAGACTGAATGTTGCCGATGTTGCCACCCGGCTGAAAGACCCATTCATACCCCCAGCCCAGCTTGACTGACGCCAGTGCCGACCTGGCAGCCACATTCTCAACGCGAGCCTTCTCGTAGGCCTCCTCAGCCTTGTGGCTTTCCGCCTGCGCCTTCAGCATGGCCGCTTCGATATCGAACCGGCGCTTCAGCACGCGACCGCCGAAGTAGAATTCCGTACCAAGCCCTGCAAGGACCAGGAAGAACAGGGTGCCCCGAAGATATGCATTCATCGAATGGCTCCGGAATCATCCGCAGAGCGGTTGTCCGCCGAACTTGCAGGATGACAGAAAAACGTCAGGGAACTTTTGGCAGAACGCTCTGCCTGGTGAGTCAACGAGCAGCCGCTGGGACGCATGAGTACGCACGCTGGCGTGCGTACGCGACCCGACAGTCCACAGGCTGCACCGTATCCAGTCAGATCGGCGCCAAAACAGCAGAACTTGGGAGTCCTGAGACCTGGCAAACCTGATCCGGAAGAATCCTTCTCTGCACGCCATTGCATCGGAATTATCATGCTAAACCGCAAGGTTATGAACTGCAACTGCGAAAAATGAAATGTCTGGGAAGTTTGGGGCGATTACCGAGATTCTGCCGCTGGATTTGCGGTTAGGGTGTCGAATATTCCGGCTTTCCCGCCTGCGGGCGGGGGCGCGACGGGGTTTGAGACCCACGGGCCGCCCGCCTAGAATCCAGGCAGGGCCGGCGGCTGGCTCGCACACGCTTCATCGGAAGCTGCAAAAAATCGGGGAAAGTGACCACAAAATGAGCAGAATCTGGAATTTTTCAGCGGGGCCGGCGGTGTTGCCGGAAACAGTGCTTCAGGAAGCTCGGGAAAACCTGCTGTCGCTGGGCAATACCGGGATCGGGATCTGTGAACATTCTCATCGGGGCAAGCCGTTTATGGCGGTCGCTGCCGAAGCCGAATCTCTGTGTCGTGAGCTGGCCGGCATCCCGGATGATTACGCCGTGCTGTTCCTGCAGGGCGGAGCGTCGCTGCAGTTTTCCATGCTGCCCCAAAACTTCCTCACTCCGGACAAAACTGCTGATTACCTGATCACCGGCATGTGGTCCGAAAAGGCCGTGAAAGAGGCCAAAGCCTTCGGTCGCACTCACGAAGCCTGCAGCAGCAAGGATCGGAATTTCTCGTATATCCCGGATTCAGCCAGCTACAGTGATGCTCCTGTGTACGTCCATTTCACGTCGAACAACACCATTTTTGGCACCCAGTTTCGTGCTGAGCCGACAGCGATCCCGGCCGGAGCATTTCTGGCCTGTGATGCCAGCAGCGACATTTTCAGTCGACCGATTGACGTGCGGAAATACGGGATGATCTACGCCGGTGCTCAGAAGAATCTGGGCCCCAGCGGCGTGACCCTCGTGATCATGCGAAAGGATCTGGTGGCAGCTGCCAGCAGGACTCCGGCGACAATGCTGCAGTATCGAACACATGCGGACAACGAGTCCATGTACAACACCCCACCAACCTTCGGCATCTATCTGATGATGCTGGTCTTCCGCTGGATTAAACAGCAGGGCGGACTGGCAGCCATGCAGCAGCACAATGAGGCGAAGGCGAGGGTCCTGTACGATTACCTCGACAGCAGTGCGCTGTTCCGCACCACGGCTCGCCCGGACAGTCGTTCGCTGATGAACGTTACGTTTGTCACCGGCAGTGAAGAACGCGATAATGCCTTTGTGAAGAAAGCGGAAGCTGCCGGTTTCAGCGGGCTCAAAGGGCATCGCAGTGTGGGCGGCATGCGTGCCAGCATTTACAATGCGTTCCCGCCGGAAGGCGTGACGGCACTGGTTCAGTTTCTGAAGGATTTTGAGGCAGCGGGCTGATGAGTGCATCGAAGGACGCGGTATCCGATCGATCGACAGCAGACATCGCGCTCGTCTGTACTCACAAGGGCGAGCTGCGTCCGTTTCTGAAGCGGCTGGATCGCCAGCGCAGCTACTCGGAAGGATCACTGACGGTTCGCGGAGGTTTTCTGCGCGAGACTATACGGATTGTGGTTGCCGAAGTGGGCCCCGGTTTCGCCAGACATCGCCAGGCCGCTCACTGGCTCGTGGAAACTCACAAACCCGCATGGATGCTGGCAGTGGGATTCAGCAGTTCCCTGACACCTGTCGTGCACCCCGGAGATCTCGTGCTGGCCAGCGAAATCGTGGATACTCACGGCAATACCATGCCCGTGAAGTGCACCTTGAAACCTGGCGGGCGAATTCATGTCGGACGGCTGGTGGTCGCCGACAGCCATCCGGATGATGCAGCAGGCAAAACGGCGCTCGCACAGTCCTCGCAGGCGCTGGCTGTGGACACCTGCTGCCTCGCACCAGCCCAGATCTGCTACGAGCGAAATGTGCGGTTTCTCGCCATTCGCAGTATTATCGACGGCCCGGAGGAATCCGTCCCGTCGGCATCTGCCGGAATGGTCTTTCGAGCTGACAGCCGATCTGCAGGAGCTGCACTTGGCGGACTGCTGGGGCGGTTTTCCAAAGCCTCAGAACTCAATCAGTGGCGACAGCGAGCCGTGGCGGCCGCTGAGCATTCGGATCGCTTTCTGGCTGGTGTCGTGGAACAGATTGCGGAGCTGCTGGAACGGCAGCGACTGGACCGCAGCTGAACAAACTGGTGATTACCAGGGAACTGGTTTCCTGAAGGGCCCGGTCTGATGAAAGTCCTGCTTGCCAACCCCCGAGGTTTCTGTGCCGGTGTCAACATGGCCATCGAATGCCTCGAAGAGGCCATTCGCCGTGTCGGCCCGAACATTTACGTCTACCACGAGATTGTCCATAACAAACACGTGGTCGATCGGTTCACCAGGCTCGGTGTCCGGTTTGTCGACTCACCGGATGAGGTCCCCGCAGGATCCATCCTGCTTTTCAGCGCACACGGAGTCAGTCCCGAGATTCGCAGACTGGCCCGCGAACGCAGCCTGCAGACCGTTGATGCCACCTGCCCGCT
>SXXK01000071.1 GCA_005791255.1 Planctomyces sp. | reverse complement strand
CGGTACCACAGCCGCCGTGTCGCTGGCGCTGCTGCTGCTCAGTCGCTGGCTGCAGCCACCCGGACAGGCCCCCTTCCAGCAGATCTTCTGCTTCGTCGGCTCCGTCATGATGCTCGCCGGAATCTCCTCACGCCTGCTCAGAGAACCCCCTGACCTGACTGCGACTGCTGTCCCCCAGCCCGCTTCCACCGCCTTCCGCAGAACCTGCCGGCTGCTCAAAGACGACCCCGTGCTGCGGAGACTGTGTCTTGTCGCCGTCCTGTTCATCTTTTCTCAAACCATCATTCCCCAATACCAGTCCATCGGACTGGCCCGCTCAGGTCGCTCACGCACCGTCCTGATGCACTGGGTCGTCGCGCAGCACATCGGAGCCGTCTGTTTCAGCGCAGCCTCCGGATTCCTCGCCGATCGCACCGGAGTCCGCTCGGCACTCAGACTGCTGCTGCCCTGCGCCGCCTGCGCCCCACTGCTCGCCGCCGCACTCGCCAGATTCGCCCCACCAGGCTGGTACTGGATCACATTCTTCTGGATCGGACTGGTGCCCGTGACGCTCCGCATGCAGGTCAACTACGCCATCGAAATCACCTCCCGACAACGACACCCCGAATACATCAGCACGCTCAACCTTTGCATGGCCCTGCCGTTCCTCGCGTCACCGCTGATCGGTGGCCTTGTGGACTGGGTCGGACACGAACTCCCGTTCATCGCCGTCGCTGTGATCGTTGGTGCCGGAGCCGTACTGACCTGGACCATGGCCGAACCCCGCACTCACCAACTGAAAACTGAAAACTGAAAACTTTCTATGACCCCACCGCAATTGTCCGCCGCCCTGCTGATGCAACCCGCCGGTCGCCGCGAAGCCGCTGACATGTATCGTCGGCTGCTGCTCGACGATTGTCTGCCGTTCTGGTTTCCCCGTTGCCTTGATCACCAGCACGGCGGCTTCCTGCATTGCCTCGACCGCGATGGCACACTGGTCGATACCGACAAATCCGTCTGGGCTCAGGGGCGTATGAGCTGGATGCTGCAGGCCCTCGCTGCGACCCCGCAGTTGCAGAACGATCCCCGTCGCGACGACTGGCGCAGCTGGGCCGAATCCGGACTGAACTTTCTGCGGCGACATTGCTTCGATGAACCGGCCGGACAGATGTACTTCCACGTCACCCGCGAGGGTCGACCCATTCGCCGACGTCGCTACGTTTACAGCGAAGCCTTCGCCTGCATCGCGTTCGCAGCTCACGCCGAATGGTCGCGTTCCGAAGAATCCTCACAGATCGCCTGGGACCTGTTTCGCACGTTCACTCGAGTCAATTTCACGCCTGGGGCCATGCCGCCGAAATTCACGGAAACCCGACCGCTCATCGGTCTGGCCCCCCGCATGATCACCCTCGTAACCGCTCAGGAAATGCGCCGCAGACTGGGCACACACTCGCTGCTGCACGAATGGATCGACCGCTGCATCCACGAAATTGAAACCCTGTTCTACCGCCCCGATCTCGACTGCGTCCTCGAAACAGTACAGCCCGACGGTCAGATTTCCGACCACTTCGACGGCCGACTGCTCAATCCCGGACACGCCATTGAAGGTGCCTGGTTTATTCTGGAGGAAGGACGAATTCGCAATGATGAGCGATTGATTCAACTGGGCTGCCGGTTGCTGGACTGTATGTGGCTGCGAGGCTGGGATCCGCAGTTCGGAGGCCTGTTCTACTTTCGCGATGTATTCGGAAAACCTGTCCAGGAATACTGGCACGACATGAAGTTCTGGTGGCCACACGACGAGGCCCTCATCGCCACACTGCTGGCATGGCGACTGACCGGACAGCAGCGATTCCTGGAACGACACTGTGACGTCTTCAACTGGGCCTGCTCCAGATTCGCCGACCCGGAACACGGGGAATGGTTCGGCTACCTGCATCGCGATGGGACCCCCTCATCCACGCTGAAAGGAAATCTCTGGAAAAGCTTTTTTCATCATCCCCGCGCACTGTGGATGTGCTGGCAATTGCTGGATGACCAAAACCCGATCTCGAAAACCAGCCCTGACGCGGTTTGCCCCGCTGTTCAGACTTCCGTATGATTCCCGGCAGGTATTTACCAGGACAATTTCAGGAAGCAGTTATGAGTGAAATGCTGATTCAGGTTCGTGACAATGGTCCCTTTCTGATTACCGGTCCCTGCAAAGTCACCGACGCCGCCGGGAACGTGTTTGACCTCAAAGGCAAGGAGACTTTTGCACTGTGTCGCTGCGGCGTTTCGGCCAACCGCCCGTTCTGCGACGGAGCACACAAGTCGTGCGGATTTCAATCCTGCGAGCGTGCTGCAAACTGACCTCGTTGATCCCGCAACAGGCACCCGACGTTCACTGCGGTTCCGGTGGCAGCACCGGAACCCGCAGCAGACGTTCCGTCCTGTTCTCCGCGAAGATGAAACTGGTAATCCGAGTTTCCCGCTGCTGCTGCAGTTCAAACGACAGCTCTGTTCCGGCAGCCGCGTTGGCAGATGTCGCAGCCAGCTTCAATGTTCCCTTTGCCGAGACATTCGTCAGGAGACTCTCAAACGGAGGCCTGGCATTCGCCGACCGAATCGCCGGCGGTTTGATCAGGCCGGTCAGATTCGCTTCGGTGATGCGGATGTCCGTCACCGGCAGATTCACTTTTGCCGCCGGTGTCGTTGCACCATGACTTAGGGGTAAAGGCAGAAATCTGGGTGTTCCTGAGATCTGCAGGCTGACAGTCGCGGCTGTGGATGGTTCACGCGACGGAGTGGCAGGCTGGGAAGGCTGCACCTCTGCTTCGCTGCTCTCCGGTTCCTGCTGAACTCGCAGCACCGCGTCGCACCTCAGCAGACCAAAAGGACCAGCATTCTCCACCACGCCAACGGTCCGTTCCTGCATCTCCGCCTGAATCATGTTGCGACGCGGCAGCCAGAACGGTCGTTCAAACCACGACACAATCAACTCCTCCGGACAGGCGACCCGCAGAAACTCGGCATAGTCGTCATCACCGCCAGCCAGTTTCTGCAGACTGCTTCGATAACTGTCCCCCGGCAGCAGTGATGCCCGGCCCTCAGGGTCCACCTGCAGCCACAGCCGGAATCCATTCAGTCTCTGCAGATCGACTGCACCGGCCTTCCAGGCTCGCGATGCCTGTCCCACGGACTGCCGCCGCGACTCCTCAATCTCAATAATGAACACCGCATCCCCGGTCGGCGAGATCGTATCGACGGTATATCGCAACTGCTGCCGATCCTCCGTTTCCAGCGGAGCCGCTGGCTGGTCGGGAAAATTAATCAGCGTCCTGCGATACAGGCGGGACAGCACGACAAAACTGTCACCCGCCTGCAGTTTCCAGACCGGCGCAGTTGTCACCGGGACACTCGGGGCGGACTCATCTGTCACAGCACCCTGAGTTTTCACACTCTGAAATCCGTCAACACGGTGCTGCAGCAAAGTCAGCATCAGCACCGCAACGGAAAAGAGACCCCTTAAAAAACGCATGGCAGCTCCAGTTCCGATCGCGACACACCACCGGATGCCGCAGAACAGCATTCGCGAATCCGGCCCCCCAACAGTCAATGTCCTCACACAAAGTGCT
>SXXK01000070.1 GCA_005791255.1 Planctomyces sp. | reverse complement strand
TGCAATGTGGTCCGCAGGGAGAGCCGTCTGTTGTGCACGTTGAGATGGAGTGTGCGAAGCCTGAGAGTTTTCTGGTGGAAATCGCCCCGGATTTCATGACATTCCTGAGGATGCTTGAGTTCGAAGAGGATTAGCGTGGAAGTTCAGGCGCAGACAATCCGGCCGGCGCCTGCAGCGTGCCATCCGGTCACTGCGGAATTGAGCAGTGCTGCTTCTTGCCGGGTCACATTCTGGAGGACGCACTAAACATCGAGGTCGTCGGCGAAACCGGCATCGTCCATGATGATTCGGTATCGTTCGCTGGCATCCTTGCCCAGCAGCTGATGAAAGGTTTTATCGGCTTCCAGCTGGCTTTCGATGTTGACCTTCAGCAGGACTCGGGCGGAGGGATCCAGAGTGGTATCGCGCAGCTGGGCGGCGTTCATTTCGCCCAGCCCTTTAAATCGCAGGACAGTGGCCGTGCGATTGGCGGGCAATGCGGCCAGCAACTCTTCTTTCTCGGCATCGTTGCGGGCATAGGTGACTTCCTTGCCGACTTCGATGCGATAGAGCGGTGGCTGGGCGATATACAGTCGTCCCTGCCGAATCAGTTCAGGCATGTGTCGGAAGAAGAACGTCAGCAGCAGTGTGGAAATGTGGTAACCGTCGCTGTCAGCATCCATCAGCAGAATGATGCGTGCATAACGCAGGTGTCGCACATCGAAATTGCTGCCGATGCCGGCTCCCAGCGTTTCCATGATGTCGCGGATTTCGCTGTTTTCCAGAATCTTCGAGGTGGACATGGCTTCGGTGTTCAGGATTTTACCGCGGAGCGGCAGTACAGCCTGAGTCGCAGCCTGACGCCCCATCACTGCTGTACCGCCGGCCGAATCTCCTTCGACAATAAACAGTTCGGTTTCTTCGGTGTTGCGTGACTGGCAGTCCACAAGTTTGCCCGGCAGGTTTGTCTTCCGAACTCCGACCGACTTCCGTCGAACCTCCGAGACCGCTTCACGGCTGGCCTGGCGGGCTCGAGCCGCGAGGACCATGCGTCCGAGGATGGCGTCGGCGAGTGACGGATTGTTGTTCAGCCAGTTTTCGAGTGCCGGGCGGACAACACCGTCCACGGCCGCCGATGTCTCCGGGTTGTTCAGCCGATCCTTGGTCTGCCCCTGAAACATCGGATCGCTGATGAAGACACTGAGCACGCAGATCAGACCCTCACGAATGTCTTCAGACGTCAGTGTGACTCCACGCGGTTTGAAGTCATGCACTTCCATGTAGTTGCGCACCGCCTTGACGACTCCGGACTTCAGTCCGTTTTCGTGAGTTCCGCCGGCATGAGTTCTGATGCCGTTGACGTAGCTGCGGACATTTTCTTCGGTGGAATCGGTCCAGCGGAGCACCACTTCGACTTTGGCGTCCCGGTCATCGCGAGTGACGGCGAAGATCTGTTCGTGCGCCGGCTTGCGGCCGGTATCGGTTGTGACCTTTTCAATGTAGGCCAGAATTCCTTCGGGATGATGCAGTTCGTGAGTTTCCCCTTTCTGCTCATCGCAGAACACGATGGTCAGTCCGCCGTGGATATAGGAGATATCTTCAAGGTGCTGGCGGATGGTGTCGGCATTGAATTGTGTGCGGCGGAAGATTTCGTCATCCGGGCGGAAAAAGATGGTCGTGCCGCGGCCGCGAAACGGGCGCACTTTTTCGACGGACCCCTGGGGGACTCCGCGACGAAACCGCTGCTTCCACTCAAATCCGTCGCGATGCACGACAGCGATCATTTCTGAGGACAGTGCGTTAACGACCGACGATCCCACGCCGTGCAGACCGCCGCTGCGCGCATAATTTTTGTCAGAAAATTTGCCTCCGGCATGCAGTGTTGTCAGGATGACCTCCAGAGTGGACTTCTTCACCTTGGGGTGCTTGTCAACGGGGATGCCTCGCCCGTTGTCCTGGATGCTGCAGGAGGCCCCGTCCTTGTGCAGAGTGACGACGATGCGATTGCATTCGCCGGCAAGAAATTCGTCGACGGAATTGTCTACGATTTCCCAGAGCAGGTGATGCAGTCCCCGGGAATCCACGCCACCGATGTACATGGACGGGCGTCGCCGGACCGGCTCAAGCCCTTCCAGTACTTCAATGTCCTCGCCCGTGTAACTTGAACCTGATTTCCCCGCCGTTGTCATGCCCCGTATCCGTTCGTCCGTGCTGTTCCGTGACCATTATTCGGCGTTTTTTTGCTGCGCAGCTATGCGACTTCAAATCCCGCCCGCTGTTGTCTGGTGAGCAGTTTATCCGCGTCGGCAGCATTCACAAACCGCTCTGCCCGCGGATCCCACTGCAGTTCCCGGCCGAGGCGAATTGCGATGTTTGCCAGATGGCATGTGCTGATGCTGCGATGCTGACTTTCCACATCTGACAGTGTGGGGCGACGACTTTCGACACAGTCGAAGAAGTTGCCCATATGGTTGATGATCGCGTCCAGTTTTCCGGATCGTTCGGGCCGCGAGAGATTGTCGGCTGCATAGGCCTGAAACGCATCGCGCGGCAGTGGCGCGGCAGCCAGTTGTTCAACCGGGGCGCCGTCGAGTGTGCCCCGATTCACGAAGATTCGTCCCTCGGTCCCGGTGAACAGAATGCCGTTGCGACCGGTGTCACTGATGGTCATGACCACACCGTTTTCATATTCCACGACGGCGGAAAAATCGAGTGGCACGTTGTAGCCATTGGTGACCTGTGCCGGTCGACTTTGACCGCGAAATCTGACGGGCAGCGAGTTGATGCCCCACTGTGCAATATCGACATGATGAGCACCCCAATCCGTCATTTGCCCCCCGGAATACTCCTGCCACCAGCGGAAGGTGTAGTGTGAGCGTTCGGCGATGTAGGGGACTTCGGGTGTCTGTCCCTGCCAAAGGTTCCAATTGAGGTTTTTGGGGGGATTCAGCACTGCAAAAGGTCCACCGGCTTCGTTTTTGCCGAGGATGACTTCGACAGTCTGCAGCTTCCCGATGCGTCCGGCCCGGATCATCTCAACGGCCAGTCGGAAACGGGAATCGCTGCGCTGCCATGAGCCGACCTGCACGACGCGATTTGTACCGGTGACAGCGTCACGAATGACGCGCCCTTCGTCCACAGTGAGTGTCAGAGGTTTTTCGCAATACACGTCCATGCCGGCACGGCAGGCATCGATCAGCATTTTGGCATGCCAGTGATCGGGAGTCCCGATCAGCACGACATCAATTTGCTTTTTGGCCAGCATTTCGCGGTAATCTTCGAAGATGGCGGCGGTGCTGCCGAATGCTGCCCGTGCCTGTTCCCGCACGTGCCGATCCACATCACACAGTGCCGCCAGCTCGCCATGAGCCTGTGCCTTTTGAGCGATCACGGATCCCTGATAACGCAGTCCGATGGCACCGATGGCCGGACGTTCGACTTTCCAGCGTGAAAGACGGGGGGCTGCGGTTGCAGCGACCCAGGGCAGGCAACCACTGGCTGCCGCTGTCAGTCCCTGCAGCAATGATCGACGGCTTGTTGTGTGGGAACCACGCCCGTTTCGCTGTTTTGGCATGACTGAGACCTTTACGGGTAGACTGCCTGAATTGCCCGGCCTGTGTCTTCCCCGGATTCTGTCGGATTTGCAACGGTTCCGCCAGCCTCCTGAACCTCACTGACACGGCGAATGGCGGCGGGTTTGGGAGCAGCAGCCGGCTGGCGTTCACCGCGGAACTCCGGGAAGGCGCGGATTGTCGTCACAATCGACTTGTCCTGCTGCACCTCCACACCCTCCTCCGTGGCAACACGCAGTGACATGGTGCGAGTTACGGAAACTTCCAGTGGCAGTCCTGTGGCACGATCGACAATGCAGGTCCCTTCGCTGCGACCACCGGATATTCGGACTCGTCCCGGCCCGTTTGAATTGACGGCTTCGGACGAAGCAATACGGCCGGCAATCTCAATCTCTGCCGTCCGCTCATTGATCGATGTGAGTGTGTAGGTGCTGGTCAGGTGTACGGGAACCGGCTGCATCAGGCGACGTTCCCTGGTCCAGACATCGCCGGGCATGACCAGTGTGCGAGCCTCAGTGTCGACGCTGCTGTCATAGGGCAGCAGGCCGATTGAGTCATCGACGAAGTTGGCCACACCGTCATCTCCGAAGCGACCGCTGAGTTCGGCAAGCAGTGACTGGCGACGTTCCAGTGGTACTCGTTCCACGCAGCGTTCCAAAAATTCGCGATACCCCACCAGTTCACGGATGCGATTATCACGACCAAGCCAGAACGAGAAACCGTTGCCCACCATGCCGGCATAAGGAATGGCGTCCCATGGGACGGAGTCCTGCTGCGCGGCCGAATCGAACCGCAGGCGACGGCCGCTGATGTCGTGCTCATAAACCACTCGGGAATACACAATTCCCAGCAGGACAGCATCAGGCTGTACATCCTGCACGGTGATGGCGAGGCTGAGCTCGAGGCGAGTTTTGGCGAATGCCGGATGCGTTTCCGACTTCTGCATCAAAGTCTGTTCGACCGTCTTCATCAGGGGAAACCGATCGCCACGATTGAGTCGCAGTTCCAGTCGTTCGCCTTTGGGTTTGCGGAGTACATCCTGTGCTGGTCGGCTGGATTTGGCACTGCGGACAACGATCGGGCGCTGGACGGGGCGTGCGACGGGTTCTGAGTCGTCCTGAGCCGGCGCGTCGGCGACTGATTCAGTGGACAGTTCCGCCAGTAATTCGTCGTCTGCTGCAGTGGGCGGAGCTGCCTGGCGGCCACAGCCAGCAGTGCAGACAGCCAGTGCAGCAACCAGAAGCCAGGGCGATCGAGTGCGAATTGCGAGCGACATTACGACATTCCTGCTGATCAACCGGGCTGTCTTCACAAGCGTAAACGACAGCGCGGCATCATACCGGCTGTGTCGTTTGGGGCAGACGCAGGCGTGTCCGGTTCCAGCCCGCCGCATCGGATCCTGTGCGGCTGCCGGGCAAAGTTCGGCAGAGTTTGCCGGAGCTGTTGGAGGAAGCGGTGGAAACTGCCGCAGTCCGCCGAGAGGTCAGCCGCGGCAAACTGTGTCGGTCAGCGGGAGAATGGGCCCTTGCCCTGTACCGGGCGATCCCGGAAACCCTGGCGCAACGCATCCGCGGCTGCCGTCAGGGTTGTTTGCACATCATCCGCCGACACATCGATGTGGGTTACCACGCGCACTCGCTGGCCACCCATCGGTCCGATCAGAACACCACGGTCTCGCATGGCTCCGGCGAACTGCACGGCTGTTCCGACTTCCGGCGCCAGTTCGAAAAATACGAGGTTGGTTTCAATGGCGGATGCGATCCCCGTGATGCCATTGAGCTGCTGCAGGCCACTGGCCAGCTGCCGGGCGTGCAGATGATCATCGGCCAGTCGATTGACATGATGTTCGAGCGCGTGGATTGCCGCTGCAGCCAGCATTCCGGACTGTCGCAGTCCTCCCCCGAAGAGCTTGCGGATCCGGCGAGCCTTTGCCATGTCGGCTGCAGTGCCCAGCAGCATTGAGCCGACGGGGCACCCCAGTCCTTTTGAAAAACAGATTGAGATGGTGTCGAAGCAGCCAGCCACCTCGGCTGGGGTGTAGTTCCCGGCAACCAGCGCGTTGAACAGTCGGGCACCATCCAGATGTCGCTTCAGTCCCGCAGCCTGAGCCCATGCACTGACTCGCTGCAGTTGTTCCAGCGGGTAGACTTTACCACCACCGAGGTTTGTGGTGTTTTCAAGACACACCAGCTGAGTGCGACAGAAATGCTGATCGTTAACCCGCACGCGTCCTTCGAGATCACTGACATCCAGCATCCCGCCACCGCCTCCAAGCGTTCTGACGGTGACGCCACTGAGTGCCGCAGGTGCGCCGGCTTCAAAATTGCAGATGTGGCTGCTTTCGTGGATCAGCAGCTCATCACCGGGAATGCAGTGCAGTCGCACAGCCATCTGGTTGCTTTGAGTGCCCGAGCAGGCGAAGACAGCAGCCTCACAGCCGAACATGTCGGCCACCATGCGTTCCAGTTGATTGACCGTGGGGTCTTCACCCATGACGTCATCGCCAACATCGGCCCTGAACATGGCTTCGCGCATGGCCGGTGTGGGGCGAGTCACTGTGTCGCTTCGAAGATCAATCAACCGCACGGGCAGTCCTTCCGGCAGAACGAAAAAGGCTCAGTCAATCCGCATGATAGCGAGACGGAGCGAGCCTTCAACAGGCCGAAGCTGAGGGCGGAATCTGCAGCGGTTGGGATGCAAACTCCGGCGCTGCATGCTGCAACGGGGCAGAGTAAGACAGCGCGGAGTTACGATTCACAGCACCAGGTGACGCGTGTTGCGGCTTCTTCAGTGTCGGCGGACAAGTGTCAGTACTGTTCGACAAGATAATGGATGAGGTCTGAGGAGGTTACGATGCCGGCCAGTCGTGTGCCATCGACGACGGGGACGGAGTGGAAGCCACCCTGGCTGAGAATTGCGGCCGCATCGCGGACCGTGCCACTGATCGGCATGGTAATCACGTCCGTGCGCATGACATCCTGCAGCCTTCTGGTATGGTCGAGTACCGCGTCCAGGCTGCGAACATCCTGGTTGCCGAATTCGCCAAAGCTGACTCGCAGGAAGTCAGTCCACGAGAGGATACCGGCCAGTTCACCGCCGCGAACCACCGGCAGGTGATGCACCCCGGTCTCTTCAAACAGCCTTCTGGCCCTGGAGAGTGAGTCGC
>SXXK01000004.1 GCA_005791255.1 Planctomyces sp. | reverse complement strand
GTTCCCCAGTCCCCACCCCCTGCTCAAAGTAATCCCATGGGCGATCTCGTGATGAGAATTTCCGTCTTCGTGCAGCGCGGCTTTATCTGCCAGTGCTGCGGTGTGGAGATCGACGGAGAAATGACAGGCGAACCGCGACGCTGTCTGCGGTGCGAGGAAATTCACAGCAAGCCCGAACAGGCGGCTGAACTCAGCCCGCTGTTCCGCCCCCTGGCCGCTCGCCCCTGAGACGACGGCGACCGCCTTCTCTGCTATGCTGCTCACCCTTCAGTCTCAGACTGCCTCAATACGCAGCACAGCACCGGATCCGCTCGCATGAAAATCGGCTATGTCAGTGATGAACGCTATGTGGCTCTGCCCGACGTGCTGCTGGAATTCGTCGACGACACAGGGCACTCCTGGGAAACTCGTTCACGAGCCAGCGGCAGCATCTGGCTGGATCTGCCCGCCGGACATTACCGAGTCATCCTGCGGAAGGACGGCTTCGGCGCAAAAATTTCCCACCTGACCATCCCCTCACCCGAACCCGTTCACTTTCGCCTGCTGGCCGACGGACTGCTGGGATATGCGTGGCCCAAATGGGTGCGCAGCGGCGATGAATCCGAATTCCGCGTACATGCCGTCGAAGCATATCGGCTGCAGCTGTGGCGGTACGGCTGGCAGCCGGAGCTGGTGCGGCAGCTGGGCTGGCATGATGAACACGGCCCCCGCGCCGTCATGCAGGTCACTCCGGACGGCGACTACACTCAAACCGGCTGTCGCTGGAACAGCGTCGGCTATACCTCGGTCACCCACCGCCAGTTTGTGCAGGCCCCGGAACGCAGCGGACTGTACTACTTCCGCACCCAGGATCGCTCCGGCCGGCAGTTCTCATTCCCCTGGATCGTTGCCCCCCGTCGACCACAGTCGAAAGTCGCCGTACTGGCCTCGAACATCACCTGGAACGCCTACAATTCATTCGGCGGACGCAGCAACTACATTCATGCCGATCAGCTGCCGGAAACACCCACTGTCAACTCGCGAGTGGAACTGAAGCGTTACGCCGATCCGGAACACGGGACTTGGGGTTATCCCCATTACGCCCCGTTGTCGTTCGAACGACCGGAACCCTTCTGCGATGTGGACTTCTCAGAATCCATCACAGACCCCATCGAAGGTCGGCAGGCCTGCCATCTCGCACCCGCCGAATGGCGACTGCTGGGCTGGCTGGAACGCGAACGGTTTGACTACGACTACTACGCCGAAACTCAGCTGCACGACGGCACGCTGAACCTGCTGGATTATCGCGTACTGATTATCGCCGTGCATCCGGAATACTGGAGCCTGCAGATGTACCAGCAGGTGAAGCACTGGGTGCAGCACACCGGCGGAAAACTGATGTACCTCGGTGGCAATGGCCTGAACTGTGAAGTGCAGTTGCAGGATGCTGCCATGACAGTTCACAACGGCAGCATTCAGTCACTCTGGAACAGCGGAATGAACGGCTGCGACAGTCGTTTCGGCATGCGGCATGAATCGGAAGCCAGCCTGCTGGGAGTTGTCTTCACGCCGGCCGGTGCCATGACCGGTGCCCCCTATCGAGTCGAAGATGAGACGCACTGGGTATTTGCCGGCACCGGCCTCCGTAACGGACAACTGTTCGGTGAAGAATGCCTGCACAGACGCTGCCCAGGCGGAGCCTCCGGACATGAAACCGACAAACGCTCGGCCAGCTCACCACCACAGACCCGGCTGCTGGCCCGCGGCACCAATCCGGATGATGGCGGAGCCGAAATGGTGCTGCTGGAAACAGACTCGGGCGGTGCTGTCTTCTCGGTCGGCTCCATCAACTACGTGGCATCACTGCCCGTGGATCCGCAGATCTCAAGGATTACAGCCAATGTTCTCAGACAATTCCTCAATGAACCCAGTGCAGCAGTGATCTGAATGACCACGCCACAGAACTCCCGCTATCACAAGCAGATGCTGTTCTCCGGTATCGGAACGACAGGTCAGCAGCGGCTGAAAGACAGCAGCGTGCTGCTGGTCGGCTGCGGTGCGCTGGGCTGCGTCGTCGCCGATGCACTCGCGCGAGCCGGAGTCGGCAGAATTCGCATCGTCGATCGCGACTTCGTCGAACTGTCCAACCTGCAGCGACAGATGCTGTTCGATGAACAGGATGTGGCCGATCATCTGCCCAAGGCAATCGCCGCTGAACGACGCCTGAAACGAATCAACTCGGATGTGATCATCGAACCCATCGTCGCCGACGCCGACTGCACCAACCTGCCGCGACTGGCAAACGATGTCTCTCTGATGCTCGACGGCACCGACAATTTTGAAATCCGCTACCTGCTGAATGACCTGTCACTCGAAACCGGAACGCCGTGGATCTTCACCGGGTGCACCGGCAGTCATGGCCAGGTCATGCCGGTGCTGCCCGGTCGCACTGCCTGCCTCCGCTGCCTGTTGCCTCACCCGCCGCCGCCAGGCTCGGTCGAAACCTGCGATACAGCCGGAGTGCTGGGACCCGCCGTCAGCGTCGCCGCCGCTCTCCAGGCAGCTCTCGCCCTGAAAATCCTCGCCGGTCACGCCGACGAAATTGGCTGCCAGCTCACCATCCTCGATGTCTGGACCGGAGCCATGCGACAGGTGGAAACGGCAGCCCTGAAATCCGCCGGAACCTGCCCAGCCTGCAGCCACGGCGAACGACTGTGGCTCAACGGAACCCAACGGGCAGCCTCCACCGTCCTCTGCGGACGCAACGCCGTCCAGATCACACCGCCGGAACCACTGCAGAAATCTCTGCCCGAACTCGCCAGTCGCCTGCAAAATTCAGGACACGTAACTCTGAATAAATTCCTGCTCCGATTACGGCTGCAGAGACCTGAAAAAGACTCTGATTTGCGAGAAACGGACGTGGAGTTGACGATTTTTCCTGATGGGCGGGCGATTATTCGCGGCACCAGTGATCCCGCCGTCGCCCGCTCCCTCTATTCGCGTTACATCGGTGGCTGAATTACGGTTCAATCTTCCATGCTGCAGACCATTCGACATTTCCTTGAACTGATCCGCTTCAGCCACACGGTGTTCGCTCTGCCGTTCGCGCTGCTCTCGGCCGTGCTCGCATGGTCGCAGCCGGATTCCGTCTTCCGACTGCGGGACCTGTTCGGCATCCTGCTCTGCATGGTGGCGGCACGCTCCGCGGCAATGGCATTCAATCGCCTCGTCGACAGGCGGATCGACGCCGGCAATCCGCGGACTGCCCGCCGGCACCTGCCGGCCAGAATCCTGTCTGTTCGCAGCGTGGTTGTCTTCACGGTCCTGATGAGCCTGCTGTTTGTGGCCGCGACCACCGTCTTTCTGCCACGACGCCTGCCGCTGCTGCTGGCTGTTCCCGTGCTGCTGTTCCTGCTCGGGTATTCCCTGTCCAAACGATTCACCCGCTTCTGCCATTACTGGCTGTCCGCTGCTCTGATGCTTTCGCCCATCGCAGCGTGGATCGCTGTCCGCGACGAGTTTGCGGTGGTCCCGGCCATGCTGGGCGCCGTGATCTTCTTCTGGGTGGGCGGCTTCGACATTCTGTACGCGTGTCAGGATGCCGAGTCGGATCGACAGGCAAAACTGAACAGCATCCCCGCGGCACTCGGCATCCCCGCAGCACTCAGAATCGCTTTTGTCAGTCACCTGCTGACAATCCTGATGCTGGTGCTGCTGTGGAAGACCGCCGCTCTGGGCCCCCTGTTCCTCACTGGAATTGTCCTGATCGGGCTGCTGCTGCTTTATGAGCACTGGCTGGTCCGCCCTGACGATCTGACTCGTGTCAACATCGCCTTTTTCAACGTCAATGCCATCATCAGCTTCGGAATTCTGTTGCTGGGCTGCCTTGATATCTGGATCTTCTGACTGCTGCAGGAATAAAAACATGCCCTTGACTCTGAATGATCCCCGGATGCAGCGGATTGCCGACAAGGTCGCCGCAGCCGAACGCCTGACCTTCGAAGACGGCCTGCTGCTGGATGAACAGGCGGATTTGCACACTCTGGGTCGACTGGCCAACGAGGTGCGCGAACGGCACAACGGGAATTACGCCTGGTACAACACCAACATTCACCTGAATCCAACAAACGTCTGCGTTTACCGCTGTCGCTTCTGCGCGTTTCGGGCAGACCTGAAGGATGAAAAGGCCTACACGTTCACCGATGACATGCTGCGGGCGCGAGTGCTGGAAGGCAGAGCATCGGGCGCCACGGAAATTCACGTTGTCGGCGGCCTGCACCACAAGAAAAGCTTCGACTGGTACCTGAATGCCATTCGCGTCATTCACGAAACCTGCCCCGAAATTCACATCAAGGCGTGGACGCCCGTCGAAATCAACTGGTTCTCATTCATCACCAAAAAGCCGATTCGCTGGGTTTTGGAACAGATGATCGAAGCCGGCCTGGGCAGCATGCCCGGTGGCGGTGCCGAAATTTTCGATGAAGAAGTGCGGCGGCAGATCTGTGAACACAAAGCCGACAGCGATGTCTGGTTCGATGTGCATCGCACAGCCCACGAACTGGGACTGCGCTCCAACGCCACCATGCTCTACGGACACGTCGAACAGGCAAGGCACCGTATCGATCACCTGCTGCGACTCAGAGCCCTGCAGGACCAGACCTCAGGCTTCCAGACATTCATCCCGCTGGCCTTCCACCCGGAAAACACTGAACTGGCAAACATCGTGAAGCCCGACATCATGATGGATCTTCGCATGATCGCCCTGTCGCGACTGATGCTGGACAACTTTGATCACATCAAAGCCTACTGGATCATGCTGGGAGAACAGACAGCACAGCTCGCCCTCAGCTACGGTGCCGATGACATCGATGGCACTGTCGTGCACGAACTGATCTATCATGACGCCGGAGCGAAAACGCCGGAGGGCATGACCGTCGACCAGTTGCACCGCCTGATTCGCGAAGCCGGTCGTATCCCGGTGGAACGCGATACGCTGTACCGTCGAGTTATCCGTCGGGGCCGCGAGTGGTCTGTCGGCGAACCCGTCCACGCTCAGCAGAATGCCTGATGCCCTGAGCCGTATATGCACACAGCGCGAAGCCTGCACACAACAACTGTGCAGGCTTCGCTCGTTTCCATCCTCGCCACACCGACAGCGATCTGCAGCCGCTGCCTGAACAGTGCAGCCCCGGCGGCAATTTCCCTCGATTTGCCGGTTTCAGGCTGCTCTCGTGGATGCCCCCTCCTGTTTTGAACTGCCAATCGCCGCTTTGGCTCGCCTTTTGCGACATCGGTTTCCAGTGCCCTGCCTGCACAGTGTCTGCGGGGTTGTGCCAACTGTTGAAGCCGGCTCCGACGCCGCGACGCTTCGCTTACAGGAGATCCAGCAATGCTGCGAAAACAACTGCGCCTGCCGCTGCTTGGCATTATCATCACCCTCGCCGCTGTCGTGGTCCTGATCGCGCTGCGGGATACTCTCAGCACACAGCTCTTCGGAGCAACCCGGACCACCACACCCCAGGATGCCGCGGTCGCTGCGTCTCAAAAACAGCCGCAGGACCCACCCGACAAAAAATTGCCGGAGTCCGCCGATCCGCAGACAAGCTTCATGCGACTTAAACTGCAGGCCTCAACCAGCATCCTTGAGGGACTGTGTACGGAAGACATGCAACTTGTCGGGACAGGCTGCGATCAGTTGCTGAAGATGAGCCTTGAGGAGCGCTGGCGAGTCAGTGGCGACAATGTCTACCGGCGGTACAGCACCGAGTTCCAGGCCGCCGTCGAAGAACTAAAGCAGGAATCAGCCGAAGCAGACCTTCATGGAACCTCACTGGCATGGATCAATGTCACCATGAAATGCCTGAAATGTCACGAATGGGTCCGCACCGTGGTGCTGGCCGGACAGGAGACCCAGCCATGAACAGATTCGGATGGAAACTGCTGATGACAGCACTGGCCTGCACAGTCACGGCACTGACGGCCGATGAGCCCCCTCGGAAAACTCAGCCGCCGGCAGTTCCCATGCCCGCACAGGATGAGAATTCCGAACCGCCCGATCATCGTACCATGGAACGGCTGATGCAGCGGAAAATGGCCGTCGCCCAGCAGGTCTTCGCAGCCGTCGCCCGCAGCAGCTTCGAAGACACCACTCAGGCAGCTGAACAACTGATCGAACTCAGCCGGCAGGAACTGTGGCAGCAGATGGCCAGCCCACGGTTTGCTCAGGATACCGCCGATTTCGTACGGTCCGTGGAATTGCTGGAACGCATGGCTGCTGCCAAAGACTCCGATGGTACAGCATTGGCATTCACACGAGTCGCACTGAACTGCACGAACTGCCATGAACACATGCGCGGTGCCCGGGTTGCAGGGACCGAACAACCGAATTCAGATGCGAAACAACTGACTGCGAGCCGCTTCTGAAATCGCCTTCACCGCCGGATGAGTCACCCGACGCTCCACGCTGATCGCATAGAACTGCATCGACGCTCCCTCCAGAGCACCGATCGCATGCAGGCCATAACGCTCCTGCAGATCACGCAGCACAATACTGGCCACAGGGGCTACACCCAAACCCTCGGCCGCCAGCAGCTTCAGCAGAGCAGAATCTTCAATTTCAGCCGACACATGCGGATCAAAATCCTGACGCTCCAGCCACATCTCGACCGATCGACGCAAAACCGTGTTCTGCGTTGGCAACAGCAATGGCTGACCCTTCAGTGAATTCGGATATCCGGGTCGCAGGATTTCCGCCAGTTCTCTGGAGGCCACCCAACTGACACCCGATTCACCCAGAGCATGGTTGTAAGCCTTGACACTGACCTGCGAACCCACCGTGCTGTCAGAGAGTATCAAATCCGCTCGATGCATCGCCAGTTCAGCCAGCAGGTCCGTCAACTTGCCCTCATGACAGACCAAAGAAACCTTCTGCGGCATCCGAAACACAGGCTCCAGCAGCCGAAATGCCACCTGCTTGGGAAGAAAATCAGGAATTCCCACCGTGAACGACTGACTGCCGCCCTGCTGAGTCCCCCGCAGTCGCTCCATCAACTCGCGACCCGTCGAGAATATCTCATCAGAATACTCAAACACAACCTGACCAACCTCCGTCAGACGCAGCGAACGCCCGTGACGCTCGTACAGTTTACTGCCCACCGACTTCTCAAGCTGACGCAACTGACCGCTGATCGTCGGCTGTGACAGGTGCAGGCTGGCTGCCGCACGGCTGATACTGCCTTCCTTGGCAACTGTCCAAAAGTACAGAAGATGGTGGTAGTTCAGCCAGTTCATCAAATGTCTCGCGTTCATGTAAAGCGAATTCGTCAGGAAACTATCTGCATTACTGGCCGTGATCAGCAGCAAAGCGCGGCAGCGCGGTGCAGCCTGTTCTTTCCTTCCATGAATACGTAAATCTTCACACACCTGATTCGCTCTGGTTGGCGAAATATCAACGAATTCAGGGAACGGCTATAGAATTTCTGATCAACACCCGCCGGTTTTTGCGAAAACCGCATCCAGAGCCACACTCGGGGGTTTCCCTGTCATCTGCGACACGGTATCCTTCCTCGTTTCCAAAATGTTTCTTCGCCCCTGCCGCAGTCGCTGCAGGCAGGAAAATTTCCCGGATTGCGTCATCATGGCAAAAACTCATCGCAAACTGAAAAAATCCAACCACGGTCAGCGTCCAGCCAGCTCCAAGGCCCGTCGCCTGAAGCGCAAGCACGTCAAGCTGTCCTGATCGACCGCTGCAGGCCTGATTTTCCAAACGACGTCAACCTGCCCTCTCACGGGCAGGTTGTTTTGCTGCGCATTCTGAAAGCACTGCCTTGAAATACTCGCTTTGACCAGCTCCACCGCGCAGGCTGCAGAACAGCTGCTGCTGCAAATTACCAGCAATCTTTGCAGCAGCTGGGATGGCGAAACGTCAGAACTGCTCAGCCTGCTGGCCGGCAGCGAAACCCAGCACCCGGACAGGTCCGCCACCCTGCAGCAACTGTTGCCGCAGCTGCAGACAGCCGCCGAACGCCAGCAAATCTACCTGCAGCCCCGCACCACATGGACGGATCAGAATTTGCCGGGTATGACAGGTCCCGTGGCCTTCTTTTCCGCCGAATTCGGGCTTCATGAAAGCCTGCCAATCTATTCCGGTGGACTCGGGATACTTGCCGGAGATCACCTGAAAAGTGCCTCGGACCTCGGGGTCCCCATGCTGGGACTTTCGCTCTTTTACCACGAAGGTTTTTTTCATCAAAGCTTCGATGCTCAGGGATGGCAGCAGGAATCCTGGTCGCAGCTCGATCTGTCGCAACTGCCTCTCACTGAGCAGCGAATGTCCGACGGACAGTCGCTGCGGATTGCTGTGGAACTGCCCGACAGCCTGGTCCGGCTGCGAATTCTCAGACTCAGCGCAGGACGCAGCGGTCTGCTGCTGCTGGACGCCAATCTCCCGGAAAACTCGGCATCCGATCGCCAGCTGACCGCCAGACTCTACTCCCCCGGACAGCAGATCCGCATCCGTCAGGAACTGCTGCTGGGGATTGGCGGCATGCGTGCACTGCAGGCCATCGGTGTCACTCCCGCCGTGGTGCATCTCAACGAAGGTCACTGCGCCTTCGCACCACTGGAAGATCTGCGTCGACGCATGGTTGAGGATCATCTCTCGTTCAGTGCGGCTCGCGCCGCCGCCGCTGCTGCTGTCGTCTTCACGACCCATACCTCAGTCCCGGCCGGGCATGACCGATTCCCTGCTGCGATGGCAGCAGCCCACCTGCAGCCGCTCGCCGCATCCGCCGGTATTGATGTTGCAAGTCTGCTGGCTCTGGGAAAAACAAACCCCGCTGACTCGGATGAAGCCTTCTGCATGACAGCCCTCGCGTTTCGCATGAGTCGATTCCACAACGCCGTCTCAGCACTCCACGGAAAAGTGACTCGCAGCATGTGGTCCGCGTTATGGCCCGATCGCAGCCCGGATCAGGTCCCAATCGGCCACATCACCAACGGAGTCCATCCAGGCACGTGGCTGGCCCCGTCACTCAGAAAACTCTACAGCCGGATACTGCCGCAAAACTGGGAACAACAACCGAGCACCGCAGCAGACTGGCAGGCCTTAACGCTGCTCGATGACCGCGAACTCTGGCAGACTCACTGCAGCCTGAGACACAGACTGCTGCACGATGTCGCCCGGCGTTCCGGCTGCCAGAACCTCGACCCACATGCACTCACCGTCGGCTTCGCAAGGCGGTTTGCCACGTACAAACGCGCCGACCTGATCTTTCGAGACCTTGATCTGCTCTCACGACTGCTGCGGGATTCCTCTCGGCCCATTCAACTGCTGTTTGCCGGAAAAGCCCACCCCGCAGATGAGCAGGGAAAACTCATCCTGCAGCACATCTGGCAACTGGCCGCTCAGCCGCCTTTCCACGGGCGAGTTGTCGTCCTGCCAGACTATTCCATCGACCTGGCACGCCGACTCGTGCAGGGAGTCGATGTCTGGCTGAATACTCCCAGACGCCCACAGGAAGCTTCAGGCACCAGCGGCCAGAAGGCCGCACTCAACGGAGCCCTCAACTGGTCCACGCTCGATGGCTGGTGGGCTGAGGCCTGGAACGGCAGCAACGGCTTCGCCATCGGCGACACCACCGACTGCACGGATCCTGAAATTCAGGACCAGCGCGACGCCCTCAGCCTGTATCAGGTCCTGCAGCAGCAGATCCTGCCACGGTTTTATGAACGTGATCCCGGCGGGCTGCCGGTCAGCTGGCTGCAGATGATGAAAAACA
This sequence comes from Planctomyces sp., assembly GCA_005791255.1. Lineage (GTDB taxonomy): Bacteria > Planctomycetota > Planctomycetia > Planctomycetales > Planctomycetaceae > SXXK01. The sequence goes on along the minus strand of SXXK01000004.1, from coordinate 7,463 downwards.
GCATCACCAGCCTCGGCTGGCAGTACAGCTCGCACCGCATGGTACAGGACTACGCAGCACTTGCCTGGCGACCAGCCACCAAATTTCAGGCCTCCTCTGTTGTCCCCAGCAGCTGAAACCGGCATGATGCCATGCTCCCGGCGGCACGCCACAGAAGTCTCACAGCCACCCACCACAGGATTCTCACATGCTGATGCTCAGCGGGTCGCCGAAAAAACTGTGCAACGGCGTGACACGTCGCGAATTGCTGCAGATCGGCGGCATCAGCGGACTGGGACTCAGCAGCCTGCAGGCCGCCACACCGACGCAGTCAGCACCCAAAGCCAAAGCCTGCATCTTCGTCTTCCTGTTCGGTTCACCACCGCAGCACGAAACCTTTGACCCCAAACCTCAGGCTCCCCGGGAAATTCAGGGAGAAATGTCGGCTATCAGCACCTGCGTTCCGGGACTGCAGCTCGGTGAAGGTCTGCCGCTGACAGCCACCATCGCTGACCGCCTGACCATCGTTCGCTCCATGACGCACGATTACCCGATCCACTGCTGCGCTTACGTCATGACCGGAATGCCCACCTACAGCATTCCGCTGGAAACAGCACCTCGCGATCCGCAGCACTGGCCCTTTATCGGCTCCGTGGTTGACTACCTCGACTCACAACAGCGGTCACAGCCAGCCTCCATGCCGGCCAATGTGGGACTGCCGTGGCGATTCTGCTCACGCGGCACATCCAGCAACCAGGCAGGCCCCTATGGCGCATTCCTCGGAAATGGCTTCGATCCATTCTGGACCGACTTTCAGGGCACCGGAACCGTCGTCGTCCCGCCCCTCAACGCCGACACTCAGACCGAACAGGTGCTCGATCCCCATGCCGGTATCGATGCCGCCGGCCACTTCACTCTCGCCGATGGCTGCCAGCTGCCAGCCGATCTTTCCCCCGCCAGATTCGATGCCCGCCGACACCTGCTCAGCCGCTTCGATGCCGCCCGCTCCTCACTCGACACCGCCGCCGAAACACTCCGCTGGTCCGCTCAGCAGCAACGCGCGTTTTCACTCGTCGGCTCACACAGCATTCGACAGGCTCTCGATGTCCACCGCGAATCACACACCACTCGCTCACGCTACGGCTTAAACCTCTTCGGACAGTCCTGCCTCGCTGCACGCCGACTGGTCGAAGCCGGAGCCCGCTTCGTATCAGTGTTCTGGGATCCATTCGGGCCACACGGCGCCTCCGTCTGGGATACACACTCCAATCACTTCCCCAGACTCCGCAATTACCTGCTGCCCGTCTTCGACCAGACCTGGTCTGCACTCATCTCCGACCTGCACGATCGCGGGCTTCTCGACGAAACACTCGTGCTCTGCACCAGCGAACACGGACGCACTCCACAAATCGACAGCGGACCACGCGGAGGTGCCAGACATCACTGGTCCCGCGTCTACTCGTCCGTCTTCGCAGGTGGCGGAATGGCACAGGGAAAAGTCGTCGGCAGCAGCGATGCCATCGGTGGTGATGTCGCCGACACACCCATCAGCCCAAAAGACATGCAGGCCACCGCCTACCACCTGCTGGGCTTCCCGGAAGATGCCACCATCCCCGATCCCCAGGGACGCCCGCTCCGCATCGCCGGCAGTGGTCAGGTACGCCCCGAACTGCTGCAATAGGCCGCTGGATCAGGCGGCATGCGCCGGTCCCGCGCTGCCCGCTTCACCCCGCTGAACCTCGCGGTCCGTCAGTTGCTCAATCAACTGCCGAATCATCTGCTCAGCTTCCATCCGGTCCTGCTGCCACTGCCGCTGCAAACGCTCCAACTGCTCCTGCAACTGCATCTGCTTCCGCTCCTGCTCCTGCAGCACCTCTTCCCGAAATCGCGGTCCCAGCTCCTCCTCACGGCTCACAAAATACTGCTCCAGCTCTGCCCGATCCTGACGGAACTGCTTCTGCCGCTCTGACAGCTCTGCCGCCGCAGCATCCAGCTTGTCACGCTCACCCTGCAGCTGCAGACGCAGCCTCTCAAAATACGCCAGCACATCATGCCGCGCCTGCTCCAGTCGAGCCCGGGCTGCATCAGGAGATGTCGCGTCCCGAACAAAGGCCGCCCGCGCCTCCTCAATCACCAGACGCTGCTCCAGAATCTCAGACTGAGTCTGATCCAGCTCCGATCGCAGCCGAGTCAGTCGCTGCGAACGCTCGTCCAGACGCGCCGCCATCTCCGCAACATTCGTCTCCTGCTGACGAACACTCCGCTGACGACTCTCCAGATCCCGCATCACAGCATCCCGCTCCTCCTCGGAACGACGCTGCTTCTGCAGCAGATCGGCCGCAGTGGCGTTGCGAGTCCTCTCGAGAATTCGCAGCTCTCGCACCAGCGATTCTTCTCGCTGCTGCTGCAGTCCACGAAAACGCTCCAATTGCACAAATCGCAGCCGATGCAGCTCCAGAAATCTCAGACGGTCACTGCGAAATAACTGCTGCTCGCGACGAAATGCTCGCAACTCCTCCTCATGGTCCTCCCGCGCACGCGACAGATGCTCAAATTGAAACCGATAACGCCGCTGCAAATTGTTCTGCTCACTCAACAGCAGCTGCTTCTTCTTTTCCGTCTCCTCACGCAGACGCTCACGCTCCAGATCCATCTGCTCGCCAAACTCTTCCCGCTGACGCTGCAGCTCCTCGCCCTGCACACGCAGCTCCGCCTGCTGCTGCTCCCACAAACCCTGCAACTCCAGCTGCCGCTGAGCCAGCTGCGCCGTCTCCGCAGCAATCTGCTCACGAGCCTGGTCGGCGAGTCGCTGCTTCTCCTGACGCAGCTCATCAGCCAGACGCTGCATTCGCTCAGCATGCTCCTGACGCTCAGACTCAGCCTGCGACCGCAGACGCTGACGCTCAGCATCCAGTACCGCTCGCTCCTGCCCCAGCTTCAGTCGCTCGTCGTCCAGCTCCGCACGCACAGACTGCCGCAGCGCAACACGCTCCTCAGATAACGTCCGCCGAGCCGCCCGCAGCTCAACCGCCAAACGCTCCTGCTGCTCCTCCTGCTGAGCACATCGCTGCAGCCGCTGCTGCAGCTCCGCAGATTGCTCCCGCTGCTCCGCACGCGCACGCGCCACCTCCGCAGCAAACTCCGCCGCTCGCTGCTCAAATGCCGAACGCTCTGCCTCCAGCTGCCGCTGGTCCCCAAGCAACTCCGCTCGCCGCTGATGCAACTCAGCAAAACGTAACTGCAATGACTCTGCCGCTGCTGATGCCTGCAGCAGAATCTTCAACGCATCCACCTCAGGATACTCAGACACTGCCGGGTTCGAAGCAGACGATACTGAAGTCACCGGCAACGGCGCAACGTCAGACACACCAACCTGAGTCGGCTGCACTGCACTCTGCGATTCTTCGCCGTCCGCCATGTTCGGGACTCCCTTCCCAAACGCTCTGCCGACTCAGGCGTTCTCAATCGCCTTCAGATACGCATCCTTCGGATGACATCCCACAATCCGAGTCACTTCCTTGCCGTCCTTAAACAATACCACCGTCGGGATACTGGAAACACCCAGACTGCTGGCTGTGCTCTGACAGTCATCCACGTTCACCTTGACCACCCGAGCCCTGCCGGCAAGTTCCACCGACAATGACTCAAGCGTCGGTGTCAGCTTCAGACAGGGACCACACCACGGCGCCCACAGGTCCACCAGCACCACACCCTTCGCTTCCAGTACTTCACTGCCAAACGTCGCGTCCGTCAGCTCATGCAGACTGCCTGCCATGTCATCACTTTCCTGTTACCAGCAGAACGATTTTCCATTCCGCCGGGGAATTTCCTGAAATCCACACGAAACACACAGTATCGAACAAGACACTGTCCCTGTCAACGGGGTTCACAGAAGACTGCTGCCGCAGCCGAAAACAGCCCGGATCGCCACCCCAAACGCAAACCACCAGACACCTCGCAACACCCAATCCAGCAAAACCTCCAGTTCAGCCGATTTTGACAGCCAGTAGGGACCACTTCCCTCAAACTTTGAAAAACAATGCCAAAACCAGCAATTTTCGAGTCAGATTGCCGAAGAATGGGTGTTTTTGTGCAGGCATATTGCAGTCGACCAACGCGAGATTTCACAGGCTCATCCTACGAGCCAGCGCAGACAGACCTGTTCGGCTGTACAGAAACCTTTTCTTGGGAGTACCAACACGTGAGCGAAGTACAGGAAGAAGCCAAGGGCGGCGAAAATCAGCAGATTCAGGAAGTGGTCGTCAGTGATGCCAATGCCAACGCCGGCTACGCCAATTTCTGCCGCGTTTCCAGCACTCCGGAAGAACTGATTCTCGACCTCGGCCTGAACCCGACCCCCTACGCAGCCGGTAAGGTCGAAGTCAAGGTCACCCACCGAATCATTCTCAACCACTACACCGCAAAGCGTCTGTGGCACGCACTGTCCATGGCTCTGCAGCGGCATGAGCAGGCCTTCGGTGTTCTCGAAACTGACGTTCGCAAGCGAGTTCGCCTGCCACAGGGTGGCTGATCCATTGCTGATCGTCTGAATTGATTCAGGCCTGGCGTTGGTTCAACGCCAGGCCTTTCTGCGGTTTAAGCGGTATAAACATGACTGAACACCCCGAAAACCAGCCCAGCCCTGATGCCCCGCAAAGCCAGGAGATTCGGCACGCCTCCATCGGCGCACTCGTGCCGGCCCACGTCGCTCGCGGCATCTTCACAACCGGTGCCGTGGTCCTGCAGGGCCAGCACGAATTTATCGTCGACTTCCTGCTCAGAATGCAGCAGCCTCATCAGGTGGCCGCCCGCATCGTAATGCCACCCGTTGTCGTTGGACAGTTCATCGCCGCACTGCAGGATAACCTGCGAAAATACGAAGATCGCTTCGGACCCATCCAGCTGCCCGTCATCCCCAATCAGGGCCAGCAGGTCCGACAGTCCGCCGAGGAACTCTACGACACCCTGAAAATCAACGAAGACGTGCAGTCCGGAGCCTACGCCAACACGGTCATCATCGGACATTCTCCGACCGAATTTTCGTTTGACTTCATCACGTCATTCTTTCCGCGATCCGGCGTTTCCGCTCGCGTCTTCATGGCAACCGTCAACGCCCGCCGCCTGCTCGACTCGCTGCAGCACTCCTACCAGCAGTTCCAGCAGAGACTCAAAAATCCGCCAGCCCCTCCTGAGGCTCCGCCACACGATCCCTACCAGCGGCCGTCCGGAGACTGGCCCCCGGGACTCTGAGCTCTCACGCACAGCTCAAAAACATCCCGCCCCGGCATGCCGTCAATCGCGCATGGCACCCCTCGCCCCTGGCAGGGGAGACGGGTCGGGGGTGAGGGGTAAAGGCCCCCTTGGATTCCGGTGGTTTGAACCACGAATGGACCCAGCGCGGCTTCGCTTCGCTCAGCCGCAACCAGGTTTTTTGTGACTCGCCCGAGCGCTGAAGACTGCTCGTGACGAGTGTCTCGGGGCAACGCAGTTCAGGCTTGTGACACGATGCGAGCGATCTGCGTTCCGGGGGCATTTCAGCGGGTACCAGTGACAAGTGCGACTCAAGTTCGTAAGTTGATGCTGCTGACAGGGCATTTCACTTCCGAACATTGAATGGCTTTCGAAATCGAGACCTTCGTTCGTTGCTCTTCGGTGCGGCGCAAAATGCCAGCACAAAACAACTTGTACAACTCGCTGTATGAAACCTTTGCTTCACGCAAAGAAATCACAGTTTAGTAGTACACACCAAAGACTCAAAAAGCAGCTGCAAAGCGGAAGCGTTTGGGGGTAGCAGAAGTCACGCACGGCAACCTCAGCCCTCAGTCACGATCCGGATGCCGAATCTGCTGCCAGTAACTGTCAAAACTGAATTCCGGGCTGTTGTCGCCGTCATGACATTTCACACAGCCCGAGTCGCCCCGCGCCTGCTCCAATGTCACCCGCACTTCACTCGCCGCCGCCTCTGTATTGCCCGCCTCAATCAGCTCCACATGCCGACTGCCCGGCCCATGACAGTTCTCGCACTGGTTTCCCGGAAGCAGTGCTGACAGAAGCTTGTCAGCGTCCGTGTCGGCCTGCTCCGCCGGCAGAAATCCCCCGTGATAACGCACGTAGTTCTGAGGATCCCAGCCGCCCACATGACACGACAGACACTCCGGATCAAATGCCCGGTTGATCCCATGCAGACGCTCAGCCCCCGGACGACCGGCAGCCGGATCGAGGCTTTCCAGCCCATGAGCATGTGCTGAATTCTGCCAGACCTGCAAAGCTTTGGTGTGGCATTCACCGCACTTCGCAGACCCCACATATCCGGCACCACTGGGATGACCCACCGCCGGCTGAGCCACAACCATCCGCTCGTCACGCAAACGCTGCTGATAACCCCGCATAATCTCCACCATTGCCTCGTCATCACCAAAACGCGGGCCGGACAGAGTCACCAGTTCATAACGCACCGACTGCTCGGAATCCTGAGGGTAAAAACCCAGGACTCCCGCTGTTCGCCCCTTTTCGCCCACCTGCACCAGACGCACACGACCAATCTGCTCCGGCACAGACTCCCCCTCACCAAACCCCTGCGCACTCACCACCACATCAAACCCCTGAAACTGCTCCGCCAGCTTCCGTGACTCCTCAAGAGTCGACTGCGACAGCAGGATCCGCACCTGTACCTGCTCCTCCTCAAATTGCTTCAATACCCGCTGCAGCGCTTCCGCCGGATCCGACCAGGTCACGTCAGCATTGCTGCTGTCCTCAGGCAGCACCTCCCGGCGAATCGTCTCACTCATCACACTGGTCACACCCACCTTCACTCCACCAATCTCAATCACCCGCATTGCCAGGGGAGTCCCCACATCGGCAGATCCGAAAAAAGTCAGATTGGCGCTGAGAAATCCCAGATACTCGTCGCCGTCCGTCAGATGCTGAGACAGCAGATATCCAGGCTCCAGACGCAGCTCCTCAGGCCCCACCGCCAGGCCCACATACTTCAGCTGCCGTAATGCTTCCAGCGTCGCTTCAAACTTCATCTGCGCCTGCGACCCGGTACGACTGGAAATACTGCCGGCATCCACACCTCGCACCGCCCACCCCAGCGACTCCAGCTGACGAAACAGACCGGCCCGGCGAGTCATTCCGCCAAGTTGATTGGCTGTACAGCCGCAGGGTTCAAAATAACCCCGCTGCTCAGCAGTCGCCACCAGCACAAAAGATGGCTTCGGCCATGTCGGAAACCGCAGGTCCGCCTGCGGAGCTGCCGTCGCTGCAGCAGCAGGAGCACCAGCAGCAGGAGCACCAGCAGCAGGAGCACCAGCAGCAGGAACATCAGCAGACGGAACAGCCGCCACAGCTGACTCAGACTCAGCCGCCGGCTGCTTCACACCCGTCTCAGCCGGCTTCGTTCCCGCTGGAGGAAACCACACCATCGCTGCCGCCAGCAGAATCATTCCGCTGAACCCCAGCACCACAAAAACTGCTGTTCTGTT
>SXXK01000069.1 GCA_005791255.1 Planctomyces sp. | reverse complement strand
GAATTTTGATCCTTTGGCCGACTTGGCGCCTGTGGTGGCCTGCCAGGGCTTGGCCGGCCGAGGGAGGCTGAGGGGGCGACCCAAAACGGCGAAAGAAGCAAATTTTTTAGCACGTCGGGGCCGTTGCAGTTCGAATTTTGCTCCTTTGGCCATTTTGGCGCCCAGGGTGTATTTTTCCGGGTTGTCGGAAGGGCGGATCAGGTGTAGCGGACGGCCCGATGCTGAGGTTCGAAGTATTCGGGCAGCAGGCTGTCAACCTGCAGCAGTCCTTTGCGGGTGAGTCGGAGTGTGTGACCATCGAGCTGCAGATAGCCGGCATTCTGCTGGTTTGCGAGTGGCACTGCGAATTCGGTCAGCGTATCGACTGAGTATTTTTGGTTGAGGCGGGCGAGATCGACTTCGCCTTCCTTCATGAGCAGCACCAATTCGCGGATCAGAAGCTGATGGGGGGTCGGTTTCAGGGCTCGGTTGATCGGCAGTTTTCCGGCCGAGACGGTTTCCATGTAATCTTCGATGCGATCGAGGTTCTGGTAGTGGACTCCCTGGAAGTGTCCGAACGAGGAAACTCCGGTGGCCAGCAGGTCGCAGCCGCGCCAGACGTTGTCGCGGTAGACGAAGCGATCGCTTTGGGGGTTACGGACGAGTTCGTTACCGCTGGAGATGTGGTAACCGGCATCCAGCAGGCGGTCCATGGCTTCACTGACCCAGCGGCGTTTGGTGGGCCAGTCGGCGACGGGTGACTGAACCCCGTGTTCCCGCATTTCCTTCGAATACACCGTATTGAACGGCAGCTCCATCTGATAGATGGTGATGTTGTCGGGTGCCAGTTGCAGGGCTTTGTCGATGTTGCGGTGCCAGTTTTCGTCAGTTTCACCGACCATTCCGGCGATGAGATCGATGTTGACCTGGGGAAAGCCGATGCTGCGGATCCAGTCGTATGCGGTGAAGATTTCCGGGGACAGGTGGGCACGGCCGTTTTCTTCGAGGATCTGATCGTTAAAGCTTTCGACTCCGAGTGAGATGCGAGTGATGCCGATGTCGCGGAGTGTTTCCAGTTTTTCGACGCTGAGGGTACCGGGTTCGCATTCGAATGTGACTTCTTCGGCCTGATCCCAGTTGATCCAGGCACTCATGCGTTCGCGGAGAGACCGCAGTTGTTTTGAGCTGAGGTAGCTGGGGGTACCTCCGCCGAAGTATACGAACCGCAGCGATCGTGAACCGATGGCTGATTTCTGACTGATCAGTTCCAGTTCGTTGATGAGCGATCGGACATAGTCTTCAATGGCTTTGGCGTTCTGGTTGGTGTAGACGCGGAAGTAGCAGAACTTGCAGCGTTTTCGGCAGAAGGGAATGTGGATGTAGAGGCCCAGTGGTGTGGAGGCGGTCCGGGCGGGGCTGGCGTCCAGAGCCTGCATGGCCTGCGGCACAAAGTCATTGTTCCACTGTGAGAACGGGGGGTAATTGGAGATGAAGTAGCTGCCAACTTCCGTGGTGGCTGCGGGGGTTGCGGGCATGACGAGGGGCAGTGTGACCGGGGCTGGTTCTGAGGCTGGTACCGGAGTGCTCATGGGTGTGTCCGAATAGCTGCAGTACAACGTTTACGGAGTGGCGGGACGAAGTCAGGAGAAGCACAGCAGTCTGCCATTCTGCTGGTCTTCTGAGGCGATCAGGGCTCCTTCACCGACAGCAAGTCCGGCGGTGATGTCTTTGCCGGCATTGAACTTCCAGATCTCTTTGCCGGTCTGCAGGTCGAGTCCGTAGAGATTGCCGTCACCTGATCCGGTGAAGTAGCGGTTGTCGATGGCGACACCCGAGCATTCGATTTTGGCGCGGGTGGCGAAGGTCCAGACGGGTTTGCCGGAATCCCGGGCAACGGCGTGCACGGTTTTGTCATGGCCACCGACGATGACGAGCTGATCAGTGACGACGGCGGATGCGTGGAACGGCATTTCGCGAGGTCCGGGGTATTTCCAGACGATCTGTCCCTGTCGCCAGTCAACGCAGAGGATCAGTCCGGTGTGGGTACCGACGTAGAGCAGGTTGTCGACGATGGCGGGTGAAGCGATGAGGAAGGATTCGAGGGGCATGTCTCGAATTTCCTTGCCTGTTTCCAGATCGATGACTCGGAGATGTTCGTCGCAGCCGGCGACAAAGGTGTAGTGGTCTGCGACAGCGGGTGAGCAGTTAATGCGGTCGTTGGTCTGCACTTTCCAGATTTCGGTGCCGGTTTCGGAAAGGCAGTAGAGGCAGCTGTCGTGTGAGGCGAGGAGCAGGTGATCTTTGTAGCGGGCGACGCAGCCGGCGATTTCTGAGCCGGTGGTGAAGTGCCAGAGTTTTTTTCCGGTGGTGCGATCAAGGGCATGCAGTACGCCATCTTCGTCGCCGGCGTAGACGGTGTTTCCGGAGATGAAGGGTGCGGCTTTGAAGCCTGGAGCGAACTTTTTGGGGTCGGGATCTTCGATGGAGCGATATTTCCAGAGCTCTTTGCCGGTTTGCAGATCGAGGCAGTGGAGGAATCCTGCGAGTGCCGGGGCGAAGACTTTGCCGTCGGCGATGGCTGCGCACCCCACCCAGCCGTCGGGGGAGCTGAATTCCCAGCGGAGCGCGGGGTTGGCGGCCAGTGTACCGCGAGCCAGTCCGCGCTGGTCCGGACTTCCGCGGAAGGAGCGCCACCCGGTATCGGCAGCGGGATCCTGTTGCGCGGCGGGTGGCCGTGGCGCGGCGATTGCCGGAGTGCTGATCCGGCTGGGCCAGCAGGTGCCGCCGGCGAGTGAAGCTGTTGCGGCGAGTGCCCCGAGCAGTTGCCGTCGGGACATGCCGCGGACAGGGGACAGTGTCGCGTGAGTTGCTGCGGAGGAATTGGCGGGGCGTTCGGTGAGCATGGCGGAGTACTGAGTGCGGAGGACGGAGAGGGCAGGACAAAGGGACGGCAGAATCGCATTTCGAGATGGCTGGCCGGCCGACCGGGCGGCGACGGTTACCGGCGGGATTATAGCAGCAACGCGGCAGACAAAATCGGCAGATTGCGGCAGCGCGGGCGGTTTTCACGGGATTCCGTCGAATTTTCCGCCGGCGACCGGTTTCGATTTTCACCTTTCCCGACCGACGGTATAGTGAAGTGCGTGTGCCATCCTGCCGTCTCATCCCGCTCTCTCTGTTCCTTCGGAAACCCGCCCATGAAGCCCAGTCAGTGTGATTGTTCCACAGCTCGTTCGGCCGTTGACCGTCGTGGATTTGTGAAGGGCCTTGCCGCGGCGGCAGCCCTGGTGCTGCCCGGTCGCAGTCTGCAGGCCGGTTTGCATTCGGGTCCATCACGCACAAGTGCGGCTGAGACGGCCGTCACCGAGCTGTACAGGACTCTGACTGACGACCAGAAAAAGGTGCTGTGCCTGCCTTTCGATCATGAAAAACGGCATCGGATCAGTGCCAACTGGCATGTCACGGAACCGACTCTGGGGCAGCAGAACTTCTTTACTTCGATGCAGCGCGAACTGACGACTCGGATCGTCAGGGGACTGTGCAGTGAAGAGGGCTATGCTCGTCTGACGCGCCAGATGGACGAGGATGCCGGTGGTCTGCACGAATTCAGCGTGGCGTTTTTCGGGGTGCCGGGCGACGAGGCTCAGCCCTTCGAATTCATGCTGACGGGCCGTCACCTGACGCTGCGGGCCGACGGAAACACGGTGGACCGGGCAGCGTTTGGCGGTCCGATCATTTACGGGCATGACCAGGTGGATCCTGTGGCGTCGAAGAATATTTACTACTACCAGACTCAGCAGACGGATGCCGTATTTCGATCACTGACGGCGGATCAGGCCGCGAAGGCTCTGGTGGCACAGGCTCCGGCTGAGACTGCAGTGCAGCTGCAGGGCGACGCTGGCAAATTCGCCGGGATTAAGGTTGGTGAACTGAGCGCTGAGCAGAAGCAGCAGGTCGAGCAGGCTCTGAAAGTTCTGCTGGCTCCTTACCGCACCGAAGATGTGTCGGAAGTGATGGACATCGTGAAGTCCTCGGGTGGTATGGACCAGCTGCACATGGCATTTTACAGCCAGGGTGATCTGAGCGGCGACAAAACGTGGGATATCTGGCGTGTGGAGGGTCCCAGTTTTGTGTGGCACTACCGCGGTGCTCCGCACGTCCACGCCTACATCAATATCGGCACCAGGAAGGCGTGAGCCTGCGATGGTGATGCGGCGGCTCATGTGATGTGCAGAGCCCGGCGGTCAAAAGCTGCCGGGCTTGTTTTTCGCAGTTTGGGCTGGGCCTCTCGGTGGCTGCCCAGGATGTCAGGGCGAGATGGTCGGAGGAAGACTGATGAACAGTGCTGTGCTGGCGATTCGCGTGCTGACTGTGGCGGTGCTGCTGTGGGGCGGTCTGAGTGCCTGTGCGGCGGAGACTCTGATTTATGCTGCGAAGCTGATTGATGGACGAGCAGTGCAGCCGGTCAGTAATGTGACACTGGTTGTGGCCGAGGGAAAAATCAGTCGGATTGTCCCCGGGTTTGCGACGCCGCAGGCGGGCGATCGGGTGATTGATCTGCGGAAGTACACGGTGGTTCCCGGGCTGATGGACATGCACACTCATCTGATGTCGCAGCATTCGAAGGATTCGTACACGGAAAAGTTCTTCATGGAGGATTCCGAGTACGCGCTGCGTTCCACCGTGTATGCCCGCCTGACTCTGCTGGCGGGATTTACGACGGTGCGTGAGCTGGGGGATAACGGGGTGAATTCGGTAGCGCTGCGGCGCGCGATCCGCGAGGGCTGGATCATCGGTCCGCGAATCTACACGGCCGGGAAATCGCTGGCGACAACTGGCGGCCACGCGGATCCCAGCAATGGTCAGAAGGGGCGATTTCGCGAGGATCCGGGTCCGCTGGATGGTGTGATCAACGGCCCGGATGAGGCTCGCAAGGCCGTTCGACAGCGTTACAAGGATGGTGCGGATCTGATCAAGCTGACGGCAACGGGCGGGGTACTGAGCCTGGCGGCCAGTGGCCAGAATCCGCAGTTCACGAATGCGGAGCTGCAGGCGATTGTCGAAACTGCGCGGGATTACGGCATGACGGTGGCCGTCCATGCTCATGGTGCTGAGGGCATGAAGCGGGCGGTGCTGGCCGGGGTGGATTCCATAGAGCACGGGACATACATGACGGAAGAGATCATGGGGCTGATGAAGGAGCGTGGAACATTCTGGGTGCCGACGAATATGGCGGGCGAGTGGGTGGCGAAGAAGGCTGCCGAGCCTGGGTATTTCCCTGAGGTGGTGCGTCCGAAGGCCGCTGCGATTGGTCCGGCGATTCGCAGTACATTTCAGCAGGCGTACAAGGCAGGAGTCAGGATTGCCTTTGGCACAGACAGTGGCGTGTCAGTGCACGGCGAGAATGCTCATGAATTTGAGCTGATGGTGGAAGGCGGGATGCCGCCGATGGAGGCGATTCAGTCGGCGACTCTGCAGGCGGCGCGTCTGCTGAAGATCGAGGAGACTCTGGGGACACTGGAGGCCGGCAAGCTGGCGGATGTGGTGGCGGTTGACGGAGATCCGCTGGAGAACATCAGTGCCATGAAAAAAGTGGTATTTGTCATGAAGGATGGTCAGGTGTATCGAGAGCCCTGAGGATGCAGTCGGCGAAGCGTGCGGGTGACTGCGGGTCGAACGACAGGTACAGGGATGGTTCGATCAGTTCGATTTCCATAATGGCTGGCTGGCCTGCAGGCAGTCGCACCAGATCCACTCGAGCATAGAGCAGTGGCTGCGGACAGGACAGCAGGCTGCGTTCCGCGCAGGCGATGATGTCCGGTGCAGGCTGAATGGTGCGGATGATTCCGCCATGCTCCTCCTGAACTCGAAAGTCCCCGCTCCTGGGGGTCTTCAATACGGCGTGGCTGTAGCGTCCGTTGAAGAAGATCAGTGAGTATTCGCCGGTGTTGACGACGCTGTCGATAAAGGGCTGCGCGAGGGCGGTCGTGTGGCGAAAGGCATTGGCTGCCTGCTGCAGCAGGTGGGGGGCTGCATCGGCAGGGAGACGAAAGGCATTGTCAGCATTGGCTCCGATCAGCGGTTTGACGACGATCTCCGGAGTATTCCAGTAAGCAATCACGCAGTTCAGTTCGGCAGCTGTGGGTGATTCCAGCCAGACTGTCGGCACGATGGTATGGCCGGCCTGTTCCAGTTGTCGCAGGTAGGTTTTGCGAATGTTCCAGCGAACGGTTTCGAGGGAATTCAGCAGTCGTGCCGAGGATTGTTCGATCTGCTCGAGGACTGCGAGGAAGGCCTCGGGAGCGGCCTGATAGTCCCAGGGTGAGCGAATAATAACCAGCGAATACTGATCCCAGTTCGGTTGCGGGTGTCGCCATGAGACGTCGTGCACAGTGATGCCGGCCTGCCGCAGCTGCTCGACGACAAGCTGATCGTAGGCTACGAAGTCGGCGAGGCTGTCCATGGTCAGAAACGCGATTGGCGGCATGTGGTGTTCACTGTTGGTGGCTGATGTCGTGAATCATCCGGAGTGTCTCCAGCAGGGGCAGTCCGATAACGCAGGTCAGGCTGCCGGAGACGCGTTTGACGAAGGCTGCAGCCAGCCCCTGAATGGCATAACCGCCGGCTTTTCCCTGGGGTTCACCGGTGGCCAGATACCAGTCGACCTGGCGTTCGGTGAGTTGCAGGAATTCCACTTCGGTGGTGACAATCTGTGACAGCAGCTGATTTCCGCGTGAGACCAGCACGGCGGTGAGGACCTGGTGAGTTTTTCCGGAGAGGAGCTGCAGAAACCAGTCGCGTACATCGGCGCCCTGGAGTGTGGGATCGGGCTGTCCGAGTACTTCGCGGTGGCCGTCCTGCGGGCCGGCCACGACAGTCGTGTCAGCGACCACGACGACCGGCGGGCAGTGGAGGTTGAGCGAGGGTTGGGAGGAAATCTGAGCGGAGACGTCCTGATGTTTGGCGTGTGTGATTTGCAGCAGTCGTTCCTGGATGTCGGCATCGTGTCTGAGATTCAGAAAGCCGGCTTCTGCGGAAGAAATGGGTGGCAGGCAGACGATCCGTTCCGCTCCCGCGGCAGCAGAAAGCAGGTCGCGGCGTCGTGGTGACCGTGAGCCAAGAATGATGCGGGAGCTGGTGGTGAAGGTGGCTGGATCGAGGAGCAGCGGTATTTCCGGAGTGTGATTGCCGGCAGACATCATGGTGTGTCCCCGCTGACTGCCTGCCCGCTGACTGCCTGCCATGCCACGAGTGAATCCCGGATGGGCTGAACGTCGTGGATTCGCAGCACATCGACACCGCGAGCAGCCAGCGCGATGGAGACTCCGATTGTTCCGGCGAGGCGTTCATCGACTTCGCGACCGAGCAGCCGGGCGAGAAACCGTTTGCGGGAATGACCGATCAGCACGGGACGCTGCAGACTGTGCTGCAGTTGTGGTACGGCCTGGAGCAGCTGCAGATTGTGTTCGGCGGTCTTGCCGAATCCGATTCCCGGATCGATGCACATACGTTCGGCGGGGATACCGGCCATCAGGCAGCGATCCACCTGCTGCTGCAGAAACTCGGTCACATCGGTAACGACGTTGTTGTAGGACGGGTTCAGCTGCATGGTTTGCGGGGTGCCCTGGATGTGCATCACGCAGATTCCCGCATCCGTGGTGCGGCAGACTTCCAGCATCTGCGGGTCGAAGGTCAGGCCGGAAATGTCGTTGACAATTTCAGCCCCGGCAGCGAGAGCCTGGCGGGCCACTTCCGACTTGGTGGTGTCGATACTGATGGGGATGCGGACTTCGCGAGCCAGACGCTGTATGACGGGAATGGTGCGCCGCAGTTCTTCGTCGAGGTCAACTGGGGTGGCTCCGGGGCGAGTTGATTCGCCGCCGATATCAAGGATATCAGCACCGTCGTGCTGCAGTTGCAGGCCCTGTTCCACAGCCAGGTCGAGGGCGTGAAAACGACCGCCATCCGAGAAGCTGTCGGGGGTGACATTCAGGATGCCCATCAGCAGGGGCAGGCGACCGCGGGTCAGGTTGCGTGTGCGAAGAAGCCAGGAATGGTGCATTGTGATTATCCGATGGGGCAATTGCAGATGCCATCAGGATATGCGATCCGGAGTCTGACATCCAGACGACGGGATTTCGGCGTCAGCGTCCGGCGGGAAAGGAGCGTTCGGCTGTAGGCGATCGAACGCTGAAATGTTGCCGGCGACAGCCAGCCGGTCGAACTCTGATTCGTCGAAGTTTGACAGTGCTGTGGCCATCAGGGCAAAGCCGGTGCCGATGCACAGAATTGAAAGCAGCAGCGATGTGCAGATTGCGGGGATGGACAGAGCGCCAGTGACGGTGCGAACGGTGTCGGTCAGAAAGGCGACCGAGAGAACCAGAGAGACACCTGTGCCGGAGAACAGCAGGCCCAGCAGGAACTGACGTGGCCTGAAAGGGCGTGGAACGGGCTGAGGCGGATTCTGTGTTGTCGGCAGTTGCGGGTTGGACATGACCTGGATCCTGAGGCGTCAGGATACTGAAGCTCCGGTACAGCAGGAGGTGACTGCGAGGGCAGCCGGGAGACGGCAGCTGCCGTGGCTGGAGACTTTCTCTGCCGGCTGCCGGTTCAGTCCATGCAAACGCACAGTGGCCGAGTCCGGATCATAAAATCCGGAAGTTTTGCTCAAAACTCAGCTGTCCGGCTGATCCTCGGCGTAGGCCGGGTGAAATCCGAGTGCATTCATGGCGAGGATTTCCCGGGATTTCATCAGGCTGCGGTCGTCAGGGGTCAGGTCATCATAGCCACACAGGTGCAGCAATCCGTGAACAACGTACAGTGCCAGCTCAGCATCTGCCGACCAGTTGCCTGACGGGGCCATTTGCACAGCCATTTCAGCGCTGGCGATGATTTCGCCCTCGATCGCGGCACCTGCTGCGAGCGGGGTTTCTGATGCGGCGACGGTCAGTTCACAGTCTGAATCAGCTTCGTCCTGTTCGTCTGAGTCCTGCGGAGGGAGTTCGGCATCATCAAAACCCAACTGGAAGCTGATAACATCCGTGGGGTAATCATGCTGCAGGTACTGGCGATTGATGCGATGAATCGCAGCGTTATCGACAATACTGATGCTGAGAATTGCGGAGATCAGCTGTTCCTGCTGCAGCACGACAGCGACAGCAGTGTGCAGCAGGTCTGTGTTGACCGGGTGTGCAGACTGCTGACTGACGATATCGATTTCCCAGGGCATGCGGTGTCACTTTGCTGAGGCGCGAACCTTTTCCTGGTGTTCGCGGTCCATTTCGCCGCTGGTCAGTTTCGACCAGTATGCGTCGAGATCACGGCGAACTTTGCCTGACAGCAGCAGCAGGCCGACCATATTGGGAAGCATCATGCCGAAAATCATCAGGTCACCGAAGTCCATCACATTCTGGGCTGAGATCACGGATCCCAGGAATGTGAAGACGAGGAACACGGCCTTGTACACCATCGAGAATCCCTCGCCGAACAGATATGCCCAGCAGCGCTCACCATAGTAGGACCAGGAGATAATGGTGCTGTAGGCAAACAGGAAAGTAGCGGCGGCCAGTACGTAGCGAAAGTAAGGGATCTGGCTGTCCATAGCGAGGGACGTCAGGGAGGCTCCTGAGACTGCTGTGGCAACATTCTGGTCATCAATTGTGAACTGTGCTTTGTACTCGGCGGGGAAGGCAGGGTTCTGGTAGTCGTAGGCACCTGTGATGACGATGACGAGGGCGGTCATGGTGCAGACGATGATGGTGTCCACGAAGGGTTCCAGCAGTGCTACGATTCCTTCGCGAATGGGGTACTCAGTCTTGGCGGCCGCATGGGCGATGGCTGCTGAGCCGACACCGGCTTCATTGGAAAAGGCAGCACGTTTGAAGCCCCAAACGAGGACTCCGACGAAACCGCCACGGTAGGCCTCGGGTGAAAAGGCGGATGTGAGGATCAGCGACAGTGCACCGGGAACGGCAGAATAGTTCTTCAGCAGAATCAGCAGCCCTGCCAATACGTAAACGCTGCACATGACCGGGACGATTTTGTCAGCCGTGGAGGCAATGCGGCGGATGCCCCCGATGATGACGATGGCCGTCAGAACCAGCATCAGCAGTCCGTAAATCCACGGGTACTCCTTGAAAAACGGCATGGTTTGGCCGACGGCATCGAGGCTGCCTTTCACCTGGTAAGCGTTGCCCCCGGCGAAGGAGCCACCCACACACAGGACGGCGAAGCAGACAGCGAAAAATTTACCGAGAGGTGCCAGCCCGAGTTCTGCAAGGCCGCGTGACAGATAGTACATGGCCCCGCCCATAATGCGTCCATCCGGGCGAACTTCGCGGTATTTCTGACCCAGCGTGCATTCGACGAATTTGGATGACATGCCGAGGAAGCCGGCCAGCACCATCCAGAAGGCGGCGCCCGGGCCACCCAGCGCGATAGCGGTGGTGACGCCGGCGATATTGCCGAGCCCCACTGTGGCGGACAGGGCGGTTGTCAGTGCCTGAAAGTGGCTGACGTCGCCGGTGTCGTTTTGATTGTCATACTTACCGGCGATGATGGAGATGGAGTGACCGAAGCCTCGCAGGCTGATGAAACCCATCCGGATCGTGAAAAACAGGGCTCCGGCGACCAGGATCAGTACCGCAAACTGGATTTCTCCGCTGCTGCCCAGGGGAATGGGGAAGAAGATGAATCCGCCAACATAGCCGTTGACCTTACCGAAGAATTCGTCAACAGGTTTTAGTTCTTCGTTGATGCGGGCGAACCCAGTCTTTGGCGTGGGTTTCGGAGCCGGTTCAGCGGGTGTGGCTGTGCTGCCTGCTGCTGAGGCAGCGGCCAGGGAGGAGGTGTCTGATTCCGCTGCGTCGGAGCCCGTTTCAGAAGGCTGTGATGCCGCAGCCGATGCAGGCTCCTGAGCTGTCGCGCAGCACTGCAGGCTGAACAGCCAGACAGGCAGCAGCAGGAGGAGAGCGACAGCGGACACGGGGCGGGGGGTGAGCGAACGGGGATTCATGGACGTATCCGGGAGAATAACGCGTGAGCGGACGGAAACTGTGGGGTGCATGACATGCTGGTGGAGGGTGTCAGAATAACGCTGAAAAAAGTCTGAGGGAAATGGACTCCGGCGGGATGTTGTGGAAAAGCGGGGATTTTCCGGCCGGCACTGCTGCAGGCGTCGGGGGGAGGCGGTACTGGGGTTGGGGGCGATGTTGGTGGGCGACAGAATAGACATCATGATGGTGGCGCGCGGTGAAGGGAAAGCGCAGCGATTTGAGCAGAGTGGTGTTATGGATGAACCTTTTTACAAATTCCGGGTCTGGAATTGTAAGAGTTGCAAGGGGGAGTGGGAGTGAGTGGCAACGGAATGGCTGTTTGGGAGGGTGCAGGTGTGCGGAAATGGCCGCTCCCCGGCCGGCCCTGGGAACTTTTGCACACTACTGAGTGGTGAACTGGATTGCGATGGCAGGGTACTGAGCGGCGAAATCTGCAGGAATTGTCTGGAAAGTAGCGGAATTTGCTGATCTTTGTCCGGGTCATCTCGTTTGGGGTGCGGTGTGG
>SXXK01000068.1 GCA_005791255.1 Planctomyces sp. | reverse complement strand
GCCTTGCGTTGCGCTGGCTCGATAAAAAAACCATCAGCTATCAGGAAGTGTGCGGCAAGGGTGCATCGCAAATCGGTTTTGATGAAGTCAGCATCTGCGAAGCCTACGACATCAACGGACACATCACCACCAGCATGCCCTCCAGCTGCGAAGATCTCGCCGCTGCCAAACCCGTTCTCCGCACACTGCCAGGCTGGAAGGAAGACATCACCGGCATCACAGACTTCGCAGCACTCCCGGAAAATGCTCAGCAGTACTGCCGCACCATCGAACAGATCATCGGACGCCCCGTGGAGTTCATCTCCGTTGGCCCGGACCGAGTCCAGACGATTCGGCTCAGCAAAGCCGCCACTGCCTGATCCACCTCAACAAAAAACAAGCCGTGGCACGGGCTGCCACGGCTTGTCAGTTTCTGCTGTTCAGCTCGGCTGAACGCCAGCGCCGTCAGACCAGCTCCTCGATCGGACGCCCTGTCTCAATCATGTATGTCGGACGGCCGGACTGGTTCGTGAACTGGATCCGCTTGTCAAAGCCCAGCACGTCAAACACAGTCGCCATCAGGTCCTGCGGAGTAATCGGCGTCGTCTTCGGCACATCCACCTTCTCAGCAGATTCTCCCACCACCTGACCCATCTTCAGCCCGCCACCGGCAAAGGCCAGCGTACTGAGCGGAGCCCAGTGGTCGCGACCGCCGCTGCCGTTGATCTTCGGAGTTCTGCCGAACTCGCCACTGATCACCAGCAGCACGTTCTCAAGCATACCACGCTGATCCAGATCCTCCACCAGCGCTGACACCGCCGTGTCCACTTCGGGACCACGACGGTCCATTTCCTGTTTGATATTGCCATGCATGTCCCAGCCACCGTAATTGACCGTGACAAACCCACAGCCGGCCTCACACAGACGACGTGCCAGCAGCAGCTGCTCGCCCAGACCCCGACCGTAACGATCCACCACTCGCGGATCTTCAAACTTCATGTCGAACGCCTGCTGCGAACGACTGAGTATCAGATTGAAGGCCTGCTGCTCGAAGGAATCCAGCCCCTCCATCAGGCCCTTGCGGTCGATGTCCCGACGCACTGTGTCAATGCCGTCCAGCATCGAGCGACGATTGCTGAGTCGGTTTTGATCGACTGTCAGGGACATGTTCCTGCGGGCTTCTCCGGCCGGATCAAACGGGCCGAATGCCGTCCCCAGAAACGCCGGGCCGTCCGCATAAATGCCCCCCAGACGCACGTACGTCGGAATCCCGGTATTCGGGTGATTGGTACCGCGGATGCGGGACACAATGGACCCCAGAAACGGACGGTTCGGATTGGCGCCGTTGTCCGCCAGGCGATGATCATACCCGGTCATGACATAGTGAGTACCGCCCGAGTGACCGCTGTTGGTGTGAGCAAACGAACGGACAAAGGCCATCCGATCCGCCACCTGCGACATCTTCTGAAAATTGCCGCCCAGCGTCACCCCAGGCAGATTGGTCTGCACCTCACCCGTCACGGAACGATATTCAGCAGGAGCCGTCATTTTGGGGTCAAAGGTCTCCACGTGCGTCGGGCCGCCGCTGAGCCACAGCCAGATCACCGACTTGTCACTGGTACGCTGCCCCTGTTCGGCAGCCAGAGATTTTTGCTGCAGCAGCGTGCTGAGCGACACCGAAGACAGCCCCAGACCGCCAACGCGGAAAAAATCGCGGCGCGACGTCCCTTCACAGTTCTTTCGCGAACGTCCGAAAACCAGATCCAGCATTGCAGGGGCTCCTGAGGAAGGACGTAACCAGAGGTGGGAAAACATGACCGAATTAAGGAATACTATCGACTCGCATGGGAATCCGGCAACATCCGCCGACCGGACTTTTTCCAGAATTGTCTTCCCGCTATGATTTTCACTGGATTTCTGTTGACAGCAAAAAAACCACAAAAATCCGCTGTTTTTACTAAAATCTGAGCCTGGCAGGGCCGGCCCGACCGGGGAAACATACCACCGCCCCGACGATCCGGCTCTCGAAACAAAAGCACAGTGTGCTCAAACTGCACACTGTGCCCCACCGTGCACCACTGTGCCCAACCGTGCACCACTGTGCACACAGTATCCTGTGGAGATCTCCCGCGATGGCGCGACTGAGCCAGGCCGATCTGGCCGAATTGAACCGAACCTTCGACGACCGCAGCCCCCAGGAACTGCTCCTCTGGGCCCGCGACATCTTCGGTGACCGCATCGCTGCTCTCACTTCCATGCAGGAGGCCGGCAATGTCGTCTGCCACATGCTGCATTCAGTCCCCGTGCCCATGCCCGTGGTCTTCGTCGACACCGGCGTGCTGTTTCAGGAAACCCTCGACACCCGCGATCGACTGGCCCAGGAATACGGACTCACCATTCGCACCCTGACACCCGCTCTGACCATGCAGCAGCAGACCGAGCAGCTGGGGATCCTGTACCTGACGCCGGAAGGTCAAAAGCAGTGCTGTGAGCTCCGCAAGAACGAACCCCTGGATACGGTTCGCGGACAATACGATGCCATGATCGGCAGTCTGCGTCGAGCGGATGGTGGTCGCCGCGGCTCCTGCCCGATCCTCGCGGTCGACACTCGCCTGAATCTGCTGCGAATCAACGTCCTCGCAAATTTCGAAGACGAACAGCTGGATGCGTATATCCACACCCACAACGTCATCCTGAATCCGCTCCATAAACAGGGTTACTCCACCATCGGCTGCAATCGCTGCACAACGCCGGTACTGCCCGGAGAACCGAAGCGGGCCGGTCGCTGGAGACATCTGGGGCCCTGGAGCGTGTACTGCGGGATCAACCCCACGGATCTCGATCCGCAGCGAGCCCCCGCCGTGGATGTTCCCCAGGATCTGATCGACCGCATACTTGGACGTTCCACCGACTTCATGATCTGACCAGATCGGACCAGCCGTGCCCGTGCGTATCACAGTCGAACAGTTCGCTCCGATCAGCCGCCAGGGTGGTTTCGATCTGATCGATGTCCGTTCGCCGGATGAGTTCTATGAACTGCATGCCGTGGGCGCTCTGATGATGCCGCTCGATGGGCTGAACCCCAAAGCCATCATGGAGTCACGCGGCGAACGAGCCGGCGAACCGCTGTACATCATCTGCCGCTCCGGCAACCGCTCGACCATCGCCTGTGGCCTGTTTGAAAAGGCCGGTTTCACAAATGTGGTCTCCATCGATGGTGGCACGCAGGCCTGGCAGGCGGCCGGGCTGCCGGTCAATCGCGGACTGCGGCGCCCGATTTCGATCGACCGCCAGATTCGTCTCGCCACAGGGCTTGTCACCTGCGGCGGCACCCTCGCCTCCGTCTGGCAGCCCTGGTGCCTGCTGCTCCCTGGACTGACCGGGGCCGCCATGGCATGGGCTGCATGGAAAAACTCAAGATTTCTCGTGCGGATCTTTGCCCGCCTGCCATGGAATGCCGGACGCGCCGGTCAGTTGCCGACCGGTTGCGGCGGCTGCAGTACCACCAGCTGTCACGAATAAGCCGCACTCCCCCGCAAAACGTTTGCGTCCCGAGGCCGTTTCACGTCAGAATAGCGTGCCTCCGGGATTTCGCCCGATGCACTGATTCGCCCAGGGCTCCGGCCCTCCAATGACTGCAGGTTCCATGACCTTCCTCTGGACTCCGGCTTCGCTGACTGTCTCCCTGCTGGTGCTGCTGGTCGGTGCGGCCTGCTGCATCATCAGCTGGCGACGCAGCGGACGCACGCGATCCATGGCCCTGCTCGAAGTGCTGCGGTTCGTCCTGATCGTGCTGGTACTGATCACTCTGAACCAGCCCGAAATCCCCCGCCGAATCGTACCCGCCGAGCAGCCACGGCTGGTGGTCCTGCACGACGTCTCCGGCAGCATGCAGACGCAGGATTCCGCCGCAGAGACAGGTGTCGTCACTCGCCGGCAGACCGCCGATCAGCTGATCCGTCCGGAAGTCTGGCAGCCGGTGGCTCAGAAGATGCAGGTGCTGTTCGAACCGTTTTCATCCCCCGAACCCACCGGTGTGCGCGGAACTGACCTGCAGTCCGCCCTCGCGGCAGCGGCCGAACGACACGCCGGACTGCGGGGACTGGTCGTCATCTCGGACGGTGACTGGAATACCGGTGAAGCCCCCGCCACAGCGGCATCGCAACTGCGGGTCCGCGGGATCCCCGTCTGCACCGTCCCGGTCGGCAGTGAAAAACGTCTGCCGGACCTCGTGCTCACGGCCGCGGACGCACCCACCTTCGGTGTGGTGGGCAAGGCCCTGCGAATTCCCTTCCGCGTCACCAGCTGGCTGCCCGCCGACACCAGCATCGCAGTGACACTGACAGGCACTCAGGGTGAACCCGTAACACGGCTGATCAATGTCCCCGGCATGGGACAGTTCCAGGATGCACTCGAATGGAAGCCAGCCATCACCGGCGAATATACCCTGTCACTGCAGATTCCTGTCAGCGATACAGAAATTCGGCAGGACAATAACCAACTGACAATTCCGATTGCAGTTCGCGATGAAGAACTGAAGGTACTGATCGTGGAATCCCTGCCGCGCTGGGAATATCGCTACCTGCGCAACGCGCTGGAACGCGACCCCGGAGTAGAAGTCAGCTGCCTGCTGCTGCATCCCGACCTGCCGGAAAATGGCGGCGGTCGCGGCTACCTCGCAGCCTTCCCCGAAGATGCTCAGCTGTTTGAATACGATGTGGTTTTCCTTGGTGATGTCGGCCTCGGGCCGCGCGGACTGACAGCGCAGCAGTGCGCCAGCCTGAAACAGCTCGTTCGCAATCAGGCCGGCGGGCTGGTGTTCCTGCCGGGCATCCAGGGCAACCAGGCGTCTCTGG